>JBKJMP010000292.1:0-4944 GCA_046596395.1 Gemmatimonadaceae bacterium | reverse complement strand
GAGGTCGATGGCGAGCTCGAACTTCTGGGCGACGTAATACGGGTCGAGCTCGAGGGCGCGCTTCGTCTCCCGGAGCGCGCCCTCGAAGTCACCGAGGTTGGAGAGCGTGAAGCTCAGGTTGTAGTGCGCTTCGGCGGAATCCGGCTTCGACTGCACGGCGCGCGCGAACGCGTTGCGCGCGTCCTCGAAGCGTCGCAGCTCCGACAGCACGAGGCCGATCCCGTTCCACGCGGCGGCGTCTTCTGGCTGTACGTCCAGCACGTGCCGGTACGCCTCGAGGGCCTGCTGGTATCGCTTTCCCTTGCTGAGGAGCAACGCCAGGTTGAGGCGCGCCTTCGCAAAGGTGGCCTGCACCTGCAACGCCTCCCGAAACGCGGCGACGGCGCCCTCGGCGTCGCCACCGTGATAGAGGGCGACGCCAAGGTTGTTGTGCGCCAGGGCGTAGCTTGGCTCCACGTGGATGGCGCGCCGGTAACTCTTCTGCGCCTCGGCGAACTGCCCGTCAACGTGCAGCGAGACCCCGCGCTCGTTCCAGAGCTTTGGGCTCCCGGCATGCGTCGCGAGCAACTCGTCGTACAGGGCGATCGCTGCGCGCGGCTCACGGCGCAGCAGGTGCACCTCGGCCATCGCTTGGAGGACGAGCGGCCGGTCCTCACCGCGCTCGAGCGCCTTGCTGTACTCGCGCAGTGCCTCGCCGAAGTAGCCCTTCTGTCTGAAGGCCAGTCCAAGGTTGAATTGCGCCAGCTGTCCCTCGCCGTGCACTTCCATCTGCGTCACGCGCATCGCGGCGCGCGCTGGCGTCGCCTGGACGGACAAGCGCGACGAGCGTCGCTCCTCGATCGCGAGGTTCGCCTGCGCGCGAGAGAGCGTGGGGTTGAGCTGGATCGCGCGGCGGGTCACATCGCGCGCCTCCTCGTGCATCCCCATGTCGCCGAGCACGAACCCCATCAGGTAGTAGGCATCGGGGTTGTGTGGATTCAGCTCGATCGCGCGGCGCAGCGCGGCCAGCGCGCCCTCGTTCACGCCGCGGTTGTAGAGCACCTCGCCGATATAGAAGTTCACGACCGAGCTCGCCGGGTCGAGTGCAAGCGCGCGCTCGAGGTAGCCAAGCGCCTTGTCGAGGTCCCCGTTGGTGCGCTCGGCGAGCCCGAGCTGCACGACTGCACCGATGTCGGTGGGGTGGTAGCGCAGCAGCTCCGTGAACTCCCGCACCGCGTCCGGCGTCTGGCCCAGCAGCGCGAACGTACGTCCGAGCTCCCATCGAGTCTCGCGATCGTCGGGGCGTGCGCGCAGGCGCTCGGTCAGCTCACCGACGCGCTTGTCGTAGTAACCCGTGTTAAAGTAGGCGATCTCGAGGTTGCGCTGCGCGACCTGCATCTTCGCGTCCAGCTCCAGCGCGCGCATCAACGCGCTCACCGCCTCCTCGTACAGTCCCTTGTTGTAGTACAGGACCCCGAGGTTGTTGTGCGCGCCCGCGTCCGACGGATCGATGCGCCGCGCGAAGGAGCGCAGGACGTCGCGATCGCGCTCGGAAGTCAGACTGGCGGACATCGTGCGGGCGTCCTACGCCTTAAGCGACGCGAACGGCGCGCAGGATGGCCTGAAGCGAGGCCGGATCCGGAAGCAACAGGAAGAATCCGCGCAGCTTCTCGTTCATGTCGTGCATGAAGAACTCACTCTCCACGCAGAACACGTAGTCCTTGTCCGAGCCGAACTGGAGATACGCGGTCGTGAGCACCGCGGTGCTCATGTCGATCGCGAGCGATGGTGGCGACGGCAACAGCATCATGCCCATGAAGTCGCTCAGCGCGTTCATGTAGGCGCTGCTCAGGATGTTGCCCGCCTCCTTGATCGCCGACTGCTCCATTTCGCCCAGGTCGGGGCTCGAGCCTGCCGGCCGCCGCAGCATCAGCTCCGCGAGGCGCACGGCCGTGGCCTTTGGGAAGACCAGCAGCGTGCGTCCCGTGAGGTCCCCCATCATGTGCATCAACACCGCCGCTACCGGCTCCTCGGGAGCGGATACCTGCGGCGGCACCTCCTCCAGGCGCGACACGTTGATCGTGGGCACGCTGATCATGATCGTGCTGTTGATCATCTGCGACAGCGCCGTGGCGGCGTGGCCGGCGCCGATGTTCGCGACCTCGCGCAACGCGTCGAGCTGGAGCGCCTTCAGCGAGCGAATGTCGTCCATTTGTGACCCAGTTAAAGGAGACTGCTGACGTCGATGATCAGCGCCGGTGCTCCGTCGCCGAGAATTGTAGCGCCACCGAACAGCGCTCGCGCGTCCCTGACCCCGTCGAACTGCTTTACCACGATTTCCTGCTGACCGATGAGCGCATCCACCACGAGTCCAGCGCGGCGCTCCGCCATCTCCACCACGATCACGTGCTCGAGTCCGGTCGGCGGCGGACCGTCGTAGCTCACCGCGGTACGCAGCCGGATGAGCGGCAACACCTCGTCCCTGATCATCAGCACATCTCGCCCCTGGAGGGACCGCATGATCGCGGGGCGGAGCTCCACCGTCTCGCTCACATGGGTCATGGGCATCGCATACGTCTCGTCGCCGACCCGCGCGAGCAGCGAGCGCACGATGGCGAGCGTGAGCGGTAACCGAAGGGTAACGGTCGTGCCCTCGTTGGGGACGCTGCGGATGTCCACCGAACCGCCGAGCGAGCGTACGCGGTTGTAGACCGCGTCCACGCCCACACCCCGCCCCGAAAGGTCCGTCACCTGCTCGGCCGTCGAGAATCCAGCGCGCGCGATCAGGCGCACGAGCTCTTCGTCGTTGAGGTCCGTCTTTGCGGCGTCCACCAGGCCGCTCTCCTGCGCGCGACGCAACACCTTGGACCGGTCGATCCCCCGTCCGTCGTCGCTCACGCGGATCGCGACCGCGGACCGGTCGCGCAGCGCGCTCAGCGAGAGCCGGCCCGCGGCAGGCTTGCCTTTCGCCATCCGGTCGGCCGGCAGCTCGATGCCATGATCCACCGCGTTGCGCAGGAGATGCACGATCGGGTCGCCCACCTCCTCGAGCATGGAGCGATCGAGCTCGACGTCTTTCCCCTCGATGGAGAAGTTGACCTCCTTCCCGACCGAGCGCGCGGCGTCGCGCACCAGCCGCGGGAACCGGTCGAAGACCTGCCAGACGGGCACCATGCGGCTCGTCATGATCTCGTCCTGGAGATCCGCGATGAGCCGCGACGCCTGCGCGACGGCGTCCATGAGTACTGCGTCGTCACTTGCCGTGACCAGCTGCACGAGTCGCCCCCGCGTGATCACCAGCTCGCCGATCAGGTTCATCAGCGCGTCCAGACGGCGAATGTCGATGCGCACGCTTCGCTGCTGGCGCACCACTGGTTGCTCGGACTCCTCGGCAGCGGGTGGCTTTCCCGCCGACAACTCGGCGACACTGAACTCCATCGTCTGCGGAGGCATCTCCTCGAGTGACGCATCGTCACCCGTGCGAACCTCGGCAACATCCCCAGCGGTGCGCAGCGCCATTTCCACATCGGCGGGCATGCGATCGCCCACGATGCGGATGGCGAAGTCGTGATCGAAGTCGTCGGCCTGCATCGCCTCGAGCGACGGGGAGACGCCGGTCACCTCGCCGAGCTTGCGCGCCGCCTGCACGACGAGAAAGGCGCGGACCCCCTTGAGCGGCGTGCCGCGTACGAGCCGCACGCGGACGAGCAGCCCCTCCGTCTCCGGCGCGGGCGCAGACCATTCGTCGTCGGCGATCGCGAGTGCCGAGATCATCGTGCTCGCGCGGCCGACGCTCAGTCCCTCGTGGCGGAGCCGCGCGACGATCGGGCCCACCTCGCGCGCATCGAGCCGCCCTTGAACGGCGCCTTCGATCGCATTCTCCAGGATGTCCGCGGACTGGAAGAGCAGCTCCATCAGCGGCGCGTCGATCGCGCGAACGCCGCGGCGGACGTTGTCGAGAAGGGTTTCCAGCTCGTGCGAGAGGGTGGCGACCGCCGTGTAGCCCATCGTGGCGCTCATCCCCTTGATCGTGTGCACGGCACGGAAGATCGCGCCCACGGACTCCCCGCCTCCCGTCGCCCCGGCGCGTTCGAGCTCGAGCAGGGAATGATTGATGGCGGAAACGTGCTCTCGGCTCTCGGTGAGAAAGAGCTCGGCGTACTGGGCGTTATCCACGCGCGACGGACGTCATGGCGCCCAGGGGCGTCACCCCAGCACGCGCTGGACGGCTTCGAGCACGCGGCTCGGCTGGAACGGCTTGACGACGAAATCCTTGGCGCCCGCCTGGATGGCCTCCACCACGAGGGCCTGCTGCCCCATTGCGCTGCACATGAGCACCCGGGCGCCGGGATCGAACTTTGTGATTTCGCGAACCGCGTCGATGCCCCCCATGTCCGGCATGACGATGTCCATCGTCACGAGGTCGGGGCGCAGCTGCTTGTACTTCTCGACGGCCTGCACGCCCGTCTCCGCTTCACCGACGATCTCGAAGCCGGCCTGCTGGAGGATATCGCCAACCATCGTCCGCATGAAGATGGCGTCGTCGCAGATGAGAACTGTATGACTCACTCGAATGCCCCCTTAGAGCAGGACCTGCATGACCAGCGTATGAATGTCCAGGAGGACGACGACTCCGTCGTCCAGATGGCCGAGCCCGCGTACCAACCCCCGTGCACCGTCGGCCGTACCGTTGCCCGGCGCGATGGGTTCCTCCACGATCGCCTGCACGTCCATCACCTCGTCCACCGCCACGCCAACACACCGCGTGCCGTACATCGCCACGATGATCGACCCATCCCGAACCAGCGCGTTCGCGGCGTCGAGCCTCACCCCGAGATCGAGCACCGTGACGATGGTGCCCCGCAGGTTGATCAGCCCCTGGACGAACGGCGGCGCGCCAGGCAGTCGCGTGGCGCGCCGGTACGGAATGATCTCGCGAACCGACTCGATGTCGCAGCCGTAGAC
>JBKJMP010000227.1:0-4737 GCA_046596395.1 Gemmatimonadaceae bacterium | reverse complement strand
CGACAGGATCATCTTCCACGCAGGCTCGATCATCACCGTCTTGGCCACGTGCAGGTGGTCGCCGAACGGCTCGTTGATGATCCACTCCCACGGATAGAGCTTGAAGAGCGTGTCGATGTGCGCGTCCTCGCGATCGCACATCTCGCGATGTTGCGGATCCCAGCCGATGTCCGACATCGCGATCAGCTTTACCTGAAGTCCGGCCTGCGCTGCCGTCTCGGCGAGGTAGGCGGCTGTCATGCCGTCCTCGAGATCGTCGATGGACGCGAAGTGCACGACTGGCCCGAGTGGTCCTGACTTCACGAGGTCGTCGGCCACACTGCGCCAATACACGACGAGCTTCTCGTGGATGGAGTTGAACTGGTCGGCGCCGGGGTGCATCGCCTGCATCCAGTCCCACTGGATCACCGACACCTCGAGCAACGACGTCGGAGTGTCCGCGTTGTACTCGAGCATTTTGGGTGGGCTCTTCCCATCATACGCGAGATCGAAGCGCCCGTACACCGACGGCGGCTCCGCCTCCCAACTCCGCGTGATCAGCGGGACCGCGCCGCGCGGAATGCGCAGCTCGTCATATCGGTCGAAGTCGATGACGTGCTGCACCGCCTCGATGCAGCGCTCGTGCAGCTCGTTCGTCGCCCGCTCGAGCGTCTCGATCTGCTGCGCGGTGAACTGGTAGTATGCGTCCTCGCACCAGTACGGCGTCTGGTTCGTATGCCACTTGAGCCCGCGCCCCTCGACGACCGCCTGCCAGTCGGGACGCGGTGTGCTCGTGATCCGCCGCACTCAGCTCCCGCCGAAACCGCGCGTGCCGCCGATGTTGCCGAAGCCGCCGCGCACGACAGTCGTGCGGGCGCGCGTAGTCCCCACATAATTGGGAGAATACGACGCGGGATTGATCGCGCGCACGCGACCGCCCGACGCCACGTACCGTGAGTAGCCGTTGTGGTAGAACAACATCGGCATCAGGTACGCGTGGTGGTAGAACGTCCCGTTGTGGTGATAGCCCTGCTGCTTCACCGCCGTCTCGCACAGCTTCTCGTTGTAGACCTGCGGCAGGCACGGGTCCACACCGGAAATCGTCTTCGGCTTGTCGGAATCGCATCCCATGACAGCGGCAAGCGCGGGTACGAGCGCCAGAGGGACCGAGGGCGAGCTCTTGAGCGGTGACATAGGTGTGAATATTACGCCGTTTTCGCCAAATGGTTACCGGCGCGTGCCGCAGTGGGCTCGCCCCCCGGGGTCAGAGTCGGAGGCCCGCTGGGGTCAGAGTCGGAGGCCCGCTGGGGTCAGAGTCAAAACCCGAATGACTCTGACCCTATTTCAGTTCGGCTCTGACCCAACCACTGCTGGCACAACCGTTTGCGCCGTTTGGCTCGCTCCTCAGGGTCAGAGTCAAAACCCGAATGACTCTGACCCCAACTTCAGTTCGACTCTGACCCCAACGTACCCCCCATCGTACCCCATCGCGGTCCATTGCCCGCTCGCCCTGATTCGCCCTGCCTCACATCCGATTTCTGTACGTCGCCCCACAGGTCTCGCTACCCGCTTCTTTCAGCGCTCCCCTCGCGGTCGGCACCTTGCGGTTCACTCGGGTCGTTGCGACCAACGTCCCAGAGGACTTCCACCTCCAAGTCGATGTTCATGCTGGGCACACAATGAAAGCGGGGCGACCGGCGCAATGCCGGTCGCCCCGTTTGTATCCGGTACTGCGCGATCAGCTCTTCGACCGCCGACGGCGCCACGCGCCAAGCGCGAAGATTCCCGTGGCCATCAACGCCAGTGACGACGGCTCCGGCGTCGCTACCACGGCCGACTCCACGTCGACCATGTTGATGGAGAAATCACGGCCGCCCACGATGTCCAGGCGATCGAATCCGCTCGCATCCTGCACGCCGAGGACAGTTGCCGAGTTGTCGTTTGGCCCGAAGCCCCCGCCCATGCCGGTCGAGTAGGTGAACGTCAAGATGTTGTTGAAATAGGCACTCAGCGTGACGGTGCCGGCCCCAAGGTCGAAATGGCCCTGCGTCGCGAGGCCGGTGACGGCGTTCGAGAAGAGGAACCTGGTATAGGTCCCCTCATTCAAGTACAAGCCCTCGCCGTCAGTGAAGCCACCGCTCCAGCAGGGGCCTGCCTGGCAGTTGAAGGCGCTTCCGTCAGTAGAAACGGTGACGTTCGTAGACGAGAGCGAGATGATGACCGGGTTCGAAATGCCTCCGAAGGCCGGCGCAACGGTATTCCAGTCGATGGTCTCGGGGGTGGTGAGCTGCGCCCGACTGGTCACCGCCGTTTGCGCTGCGGCGGAGCTCGTCAGGGCGAATCCCGCGAGGACTGCAGTGGCCAAAGCCCGTTTGAACTTCATGCTGAGTGACTCCTGCGAGTGACTGGGGTGCGTAAAGGCGGGGGGCGGAAGGCACCGCCGCCACACCGGCCACCACAGTAGCAAGGTCAAGACCGCGCTAGGCAATGGGCAACCAGTCGCGTAAGTGGTTGAATCAGAACTGGTTAGTGACCGTGATCATCCGTTTTGAATAAATCCGGACTGATGTTTACGTAGACCCTCCACCTCATGCTTTGTGGCGGCTGCGCTACAGTGGTCACCTCACCAGATGTCGCCCACGAGCACGCCCGCGTGTCTGAAGTCCTGATGCAACGCGCGTTTTCCCTTCGCATGCAGCGTGGCCATCTTCGCGCGCGTGCCCCCGTTTGCGCCGTTTGGCTCGCTCCTCAGGGTCAGAGTCAATTTCCTGCTCCCCCACCTCACGAGCATCCATACGTAGCCATCCCGACGTAGCCATCCCGAGGGTGACGGCGGCGGCTCCCAGCGAAATTGGCATGAGCGAAGTGTCGCCGCGCGCTCGGAGAATTCCAGAGGTCCGTGCGACACTTCAGCATTCCGGACGAAGTCAGCTCCCACGGTACGTCGCGTAACCGAATGGGCTCAAGAGCAACGGCACGTGATAGTGCTGCGGCAGCTCCGCGACGCGAAAGTCGATGCCGATGTCGCCGTAGAATGTCTCGCGGGCACTCTCGCTGAAGTACGACGCCACCTCGAAGCGCAGGCGGTACGATCCCGCTTCGAGCTCCCCCTGCTCCTTCGCGTGCATCACCGCACGGCCGTCTGCATTCGTTTCCGCCATCGTGAGTTGCGCGTACACACCGCGCTCACTCACGCGCTCCAGCCACACGGTGATCCCCGCCGCCGGCTTGCCGAGCGAGGTGTCCAGCACGTGCGTGCTGATGGTGGTCACGTCGCTCACGCGATCAGCCGCTCCAGTCGCAGCCGCGTGATCTTCCGCTGCTCGGCCGCGGCGATCTTGATCTCGTTGGCCATCTGGTTGCTCAATCGCTGCCGGAGGGCCGCAAGAATTTCATCAGCGTTACGGCCGCTCGCGCTGATGATGAAGATGAAGCCGAAGCGGTGTTCATACTCCGCGTTCGCATCGGCGAGCTGCGCGCGAATCTCGCTGCTCGCCGTGGTCACCGCCGACTGCTCGCCGGTCGACCAGCTCTCCGCCGTCGTGGACACCACGGCGTTCGAGATGCGTTGTCCGATTCGCGGATGATGCGAGAAGGCCTCGAGCCAGTCGTCCTGCGAGAGCGTGGCTGCAACGGCCTCCGAGGCGGTAAAGAGCCCATCTCGCGATCCGAACGGTCGCCGCGCGAGCATGCCCGACACCCATTTCGATGCACCACAGCAGGCCGCGAGCTTGAACGCTACCTCGTGGTCGGACATCTCATCGAGTTGCGCGATGGTGAGCTTCACCGGCCGAACAATCTCAGGCGAGCCACGCCACCATCGGGATAGATGTTGAGGCGCACGTGCGTTGCGGGTGCGAGTGGAGATGGGACGAACTCATGCCGCGCGTGTGGCTGGAGCGTCGCCTGTGGGACGATCTGCGTCCAATGCGTCGCCGCGTCGATGAGTGCCTCCGCCGACTCATCGGGCAGAAAGCACGACTCGAGCATGCACGACCCGGGCGCGTTGCCCTTGTAGTGATCCGTGTCGAGCTCGACGCGCTCCACTGTCGCCGCACGCGCAAGGCGAATGATCGTCCAGTCATGCCCAGGGCCGCGCCGCCGCTTGGTCTCCCAGCCGTTGCCCATGTGCGTCGAGCGGCCGGGCATGAGGAGGTTCTGGCGATGGCCGAAGAACATGTCACTACACACCACGCTGTACCCGCCGTTCTCGATGGCGGCGAGATCTATTTGGTGTCCAGCTCCGTGTGCCGCAACCACCTCGCCGTGCACGCGAAAGCGCGCGACACCCCCGTCGGGGTAGATGTTGAGGCGCAGGTGCGTGACGGGCGCACCATCGGTCACGACGAACGTGTTCATCGAATCCCCAGCGAGCTGGGACTCGGGCACCAGTTCGCGCCATCCGGTGAGCTCGCTCGCCGCCGGTGTTCCAGCCACGTCGCAACCCTCGAGGCTCGCGCGATCGGGGTAGTTCCCCCGGAACCAGCTCGTGTCGATCACCACGCCGCGCGCGATGCCACGCACGCCGAGGTGCACGATGGCCCAGTCATAGCCTGGCTCGCGACGGCGACGAGTCTCCCAGCCGTCCATCCACTTGCCGCGCTCGTCGTACACGCCCTCACGCCATTCGGCGGGCGTTGGGGTGAGCATGCGCTCCTTCGGCGCGAAGAACTCGTCATTCGCGGCGAGGACGGTACCGCGGAGTTGCTGGGCGGCGAGATCGACGAGCTCCGTAAAGTCGCTCATCGCGCGGTGAAG
>JBKJMP010000211.1:0-4909 GCA_046596395.1 Gemmatimonadaceae bacterium | reverse complement strand
GCAGTCCTACCTTTTCGATGCCGCACGGGACCCTTCCACTCCTTCGCGCCGTTCCTCGGGCGCCGTACACCTCCCGCTGCCGCATCCTCGTTCTCAGCCGTCGTCCACGCTGCCGTGGTCGCTTGCGCTTGTAGATCGTTGCGCCTCCCGCCGCCTCCTTCCGCGCACGACCGTCCCGTGAACATCGCTGAGCTCAAGCGGAAATCGCTGCCCGAGCTGCACGAGCTGGCTGACACGCTCGCGCTGCCGTCTGGTGATGCGATCGATCGACAGGCACTGCTCTTTCGAATCGAGCAGAAGCTACTCGACCAGTCGGAATCGCTGGTTGGTGAGGGCGTGCTCGAGGTCCTGCCCGAAGGTTACGGGTTTCTTCGCAGTCAGGACTACAACTACCTGTACAGCCCGGACGACATCTACGTGTCGCCGTCGCAGATCAAGCGGTTCGATCTCCGGACGGGCGACACCGTCCGCGGCCAGGTTCGCCCGCCGAAGGAGTGGGAGCGCTACCTCGCACTGCTGAAGGTCGAGCAGGTGAACGGTGGCGAGCCCGATGCCGCGAAGACGCGCGTCGCGTTCGAGAACCTGCGGCCGCGATATCCGGATGGGCGACTTCGGCTGGAGACGACCGAGGGCGACCTGAGCATGCGTGTGATGGACCTCATCGCCCCGATCGGCAAGGGACAGCGCGGCCTCATCGTCGCGCCACCGCGGGCGGGCAAGACGATCCTGCTCCAGAAGCTCGCCAACGCAATTGCCGAGAACTATCCGGAGATCACGCTGATCGTACTGCTGATCGACGAGCGGCCGGAAGAAGTCACCGACATGCAGAAGGTCGTGAAGGGCGAGGTGATCAGCTCCACCTTCGACGAGGAACCGACGCGGCACGTGCAGGTCGCCGAGATGGTGATCGAAAAGGCGCGGCGGCTCGTTGAATCGGGGAAGGACGTCGTCATCCTGCTCGACTCGATCACGCGCCTCGCGCGGGCGCACAACAGCGTGATCCCCTCGGGTGGCAAGATCATGTCAGGTGGTCTGGACGCGAAGGCGATGGAGAAGCCGAAGAAGTTCTTCGGCGCGGCGCGCAACGTCGCCGATGGAGGGTCGCTCACCATCATCGCCACCGCCCTCATCGAGACGGGCTCGCGCGCGGACGAGATGATCTTCGAGGAATTCAAGGGGACGGGCAACATGGAGCTCGTGCTCGCGCGGGAGATCGCGGAGAAGCGGATCTACCCGGCCATCGACATCAATCGTTCGGGGACGCGCAAGGAAGAGCTGTTGTTCACGCCGGAGGAGCTCAATCGCGTGACGCTGCTGCGCACGTTCCTGGCGCACATGCCCGAGGCCGACTCCATCGAGTTCCTGCTGAAGCAGATGTCGCGGTCGAAGAACAACAAGGAGTTCTTCGTCCAGATGCGTGAAGGGTGAGTGCGCCCGCGATGATGCCGTCGATGCGCGGCCGGTGGATGGCCATCGACTGGGGCGAGCGGCGCATCGGTTTGGCGATCAGCGATCCGAGCGGGACGATCGCGTCGCCTGCGGGGGTGATCGAGCGCCGCGCCGGGAAGCGCGCGCCGGTCGCGGAACTCGTGCGACGCGCGACCGCGCTCGAGGCACTTGGCGTGATCATGGGGCTTCCGCTCGACGGAGAGGGCGAGGACACGCCGCGATCGCTCGAATGCCGACGCGTGGCTGCCGAGTTGGCGCGTCGGACGAAGCTGCCTGTGGCGCTCGTGGACGAGCGCTTCACCACGGCCGCTGCACTGCGCGCGGTACGTGCGATGGGAGGAGGGTCGAGCACCCGAGCCCGAAAGGGCGACGTCGATGCGCTCGCCGCGACGGTGCTGCTCCAGCAGGCGATGCGCATGCAGGAACTCCAGACGGTGGACCCACGACCCAACGCGGATGCGAATGCGACGCAGGACTAGCCTCGTCGTCCTGGCGCTGCTCGGCGTTGCTGCGTGCCGCGGCAGCAACGCGGAGAACGCGCGTGTGGTGGTTCCGCGGGGCGCCAACCTGCGTGTGGCCGCGGAGTCGCTGGCGCGGGCGAGCGTGATCGGAAATGCGCAGGCGTTCAGGTTCTACGCGAAGGTCAAGGGTCGCGACCGGACCATTCGTGCCGGCACGTATGTATTCACGCCTGGTTTGTCGTGGGGTGAGGTGCTTGACCTCCTGCATGGCGGCAAGACGGTCGAGCAGCGGATCACCATCCCCGAAGGATGGTCGCTCGCGCAGATCGTTCCCCAGCTGGCGCGTGTGCTCAATGCGCCGGAGGACTCGGTGCTCGCCGCCGTTCGCGATACCGCGCTCCTCCGCGAGCTGGACATTCCCACGGCGACGATCGAGGGATACCTCTTCCCCGACACATACGTCTTTCCCGACGGCACGACTCCACGAGCGGCGGTGCGGATCATGGTGGATCGATTTCAGCAGGTCTGGCAGCCCGAGTGGAATGATCGGCTGCAGGCGCTCGCGATGAGCCGTAATGATGTCATGTCGCTCGCGGCGATCGTGGAGAAGGAAGCGCGCGTGCCCGAGGAGCGTCCGGTGATCGCTGCCGTGTACCTGAACCGGTTGAAGGTGGGGATGCGGCTCCAGGCGGATCCCACCGTGCAGTACGCGATCGGCAAGCACGTGACGCGGGTGCTCTACAAGCACCTCGAGATCGACTCGCCGTACAACACCTATCGGAACAAGGGGCTTCCGCCGGGACCGATCGCTTCGCCTGGAAAGGCGGCAATCGTTGCGTCGCTGAATCCGGCGAACGTGCCGTATCGCTTCTTCGTCGCGTTTCCTGATGGCCATCACGAGTTCACCCGCACCTTTACCGAGCATTCTGGGGCGGTAAAGCGGGCGCGCCGGCAATGGGATTCGCTCGCCACCGTTCGGCGCGACATGGTGAACGCGGCGCCAGCGGCAGTGCTACCGGGTTCCGTCTCGTCGCCCTCGGCGATGCCTACGACGTCCGCCCCATCGCTGCCGCAATAATGTCCACGTTCGATCCTTCGACGCTTCGGCTGATCGCCATCACCGATTCGTTGCGCGATGGGATCGATGGTCTGGTCGCGCGCGCCGTGGCGGCGGTGGCAGGCGGTGCGACGATGCTCCAGCTCCGGCTGACGGATGAATCGCCGCGGACGCTCGTCACCGCCGCTCGCGCGCTGAGGCTTGCCGCGCCGACGGTGCCGCTCGTCGTGAACGGGCGCGCCGACGTCGCCCTCGCAGCGGGCGCGCAGGGGGTTCACACAGGTGTGGACGACCTCTCGCCCGCAGCACTACGCCGTCTGCTCCCGCCGCCGTTCATCATCGGAGCGTCGGTGGGTGATGAAGTCGACGCGCCGCGGGCGCATGGTGGAGCGGCAGACTATGTGGGCATCGGGCCGGTGTTCGGCACCGGGCGCGGCGATGCTGGCGTGGCGATCGGCGTAGAACGGTTCGAGGCGCTGGCGCGTCTCTGCGGGGTGCCGGCGGTCGCGATCGGGGGACTGACGACCGATACTGCGGGCGCAGTAATGCGTGCCGGGGCGAGCGGCATCGCCGTGATCAACGCGATTTTCGGCGCGGACGATCCGACACTGCGTGCCCGCGCCCTCCGGTCCGCCCTGGACGCCAGCGGAAGTTGATCTCCGGCACGTGCGTTTCTTCCTCGCCAGTGCGACGCTGTTGGACTGGAGTCCGCCAGCGGACGACTTTTCGTTGCGCGGCCGAGATCTCCTCGAAAACGGGTGGAAACGCGAAGAGGTCGACGAGCTCGGGGTCGAACTGCTTTCCCCTCCCGTCGAGGATGATCTCCAGGGCGCGTTCGAGCGAGCGTCCGGTGCTGTAGCGACGTCTGTGCGTGACGGCGTCAAAGGTGTCGGCGATCGCCACGATGCGTGCGCTCAAGGGAATTCTGGTCCCCTTGAGCCGGCGGGGGTAGCCGCTGCCGTTCCATTTCTCGTGGTGGCAGAGCACACCTTCCGGCAACTCGGGATAGAACCCACAGAGAGGTGCCAGGACGTCTGCCCCGCGCTGCGGATGGGTGATGATCGAGCGTCGTTCGGTCGGGGTCAGCTTTCGTTCGACGTGGAGGATGTCGAACAGGGCTTCGTGAATCTTTCCGATGTCGTGGAATAGCGCGATACGCTCGACCATGCACTTGTCGGACGTGGAGAGATCGGCGGCATCGGCGAGTATGAGCGCATACGTGGCGACGCGGCGGACGTGGGCGCCAGTGTCGGCGTCGTTGGCGTCGATGGCATTCAAGAGTGATTCGAGGGCGGCGGCGGCGAAGCGTTCTGCCGCTTGTCTGGTGGCGGCTTCATGTACGGATGCGACGGTTGTCGCGGCAACGGCAGCGCCTGCGGTGGCGAGCGCGATGGAAGTGAGGCTCATGGTGGAGCGAAGGGCAAGAAGCGGACGAGAGGGCGAGAGGGCGAGAGGGCGAGAGGCATACGAAACGCCCCTGTGAGCGGGACGGCTCACAGGGGCGTTTCAGATAGGTGCCGGCGACGGCCTACTCTCCCGCGTCCTCTCGGACGGAGTACCATCGGCGCTGTAGGGCTTAACGACCGTGTTCGGGATGGGAACGGGTGTGGCCCCTACGCTCTGATCGCCAGCGGAAGACGGGACTGCGAACTGCAGCGGCTGGATGGTGCGTCGGGACTGAATGAGCAGGGGCGCGAGACACGGAGAATCCGTGTGACGCGCCACTGATCGACCGACGAACCGGTTGACCGCGGTGCTACGAAGATGAAGTTCAGAGGATGGTTGTCACGTGGGACATGGATCGCGTCGGCACAGCGTGCCGGTGCGATACGATGCAAAGCGTACTCTGCGGTGATTTGTTCCAGATTAGGAAGTAGTCAAGCCGCACGGGCGATTAGGACCGCTGCGCTCGGAGTCATTCGCATGACGTCCACGGGCGGCC
>JBKJMP010000085.1:0-5364 GCA_046596395.1 Gemmatimonadaceae bacterium | reverse complement strand
CAAGTTCGGGGCACTCCAGGAGATGGCGCGGGCGCTCAAACCTGGCGGCCGGCTTCAGATCGGCGACATCCTCGTGGACAAGGCGGTCGGCGAGAAGGGCAAGCGTAACATCGATCTCTGGAAAGGGTGAATCGCGGGGGCTCTGCTGGAAGCGGAGCTCAGGGCGACGGTCGTCGCCGCCGGGTTTGTGGGCTTCGAGATCGTGAGCCGCGTGGACGTCTACGCCGACGCACCCCAAGCGTCGAGTGCGGCGCAGTTCGGGACGCAGGGAATCAACTTCCGCGCGAGGCGCGCGCGAAACGACGAGGAATGGGAGCGGGAATTGGCGACGCTCAGCTGTTCCACGGGATGAGGCGGCACGGACGAGCGTGCTGATCGCCGAGACTTCCGCTGACGAAGGATCCCATCGACGCACCCTCGGTGCGTGAGAGCGACCGCCAAGCCGCCGTGCAGCGTCTCGTTCCGCTGGTCTACGACGAGCTGCGCAGGATCGCACGCGCGCAACTGCGACACGAGCGGCCGGACCACTCGCTGCAAGCAACCGCGTTGGTCCACGAGGCGTACCTGCGCCTGATGTCCGATCGGCGCCCCCCATGGAACGATCGGGAGCATTTCTTCCGCGCCGCTGCCGAGGCGATGCGGCGGATCCTGATCGAGCATGCGCGCAAGCGAGGTCGGGCGAAGCGCGGGAATGACCCCGTCCGGGTGGAGCTGAGCAGCGCGAATCTGGCCAGCGACGACGACCTCGAACAGGTCGTGGCCCTCGATGACGCGTTTCGGCGCCTTGAAGAACAGGACCCACGGGCGGCCGACGTCGTTCGTCTCCGGTTCTACGCCGGTCTCAGCGTCGAGGAGACCGCGAAGGCCCTCACCATGTCCGAACGTACCGTGAAGCGAGAGTGGGCATTTGCCAGAGCATGGCTGTTTGACGCTCTCGGGAACGGCTGACGGGCAAGGAGCGTCGTATGACCGTGCAGGAATCGGGTTGGGCACGCGCGAAGGAGATCTTTCACGAGGCCCGCGACTTGTCGCCAGACGTCCGCCCCGAGTACACCCGGAGCGCATGCGGCGGCGACGATGGGCTGCGGACGAAAGTCGACGCGCTGCTCGCCGCTGACCAGGACGCGGGAGCCTTTCTCGCGGCCCCCACACTGGGCGGTGCGAATACCGCGGACCGCTTCGCCGCGGACGAGGTCCGCGCGCGATTGCAGCATGCCGTCGCGGGGCGCTACTCCATAGAGAACGAGCTGGGTCGAGGGGGAATGGGAGTCGTCTTCCTGGCGCGTGACGTCGCCCTCGACCGGCTCGTGGCGATCAAGCTGCTCCCGCCCGAGCTATCGGCAGTATCGG
This sequence comes from Gemmatimonadaceae bacterium, assembly GCA_046596395.1. Classification (GTDB taxonomy): domain Bacteria; phylum Gemmatimonadota; class Gemmatimonadetes; order Gemmatimonadales; family Gemmatimonadaceae; genus AG11. The sequence continues at coordinate 4,014 of JBKJMP010000085.1, read as the reverse complement.
AGCATCGCACCCGTTTCCTGCGAGAAGCGCGCACGGCCGCGGGGCTATCGCATCCCAACATCGTGCCGATCCACCTCGTCGAGGAACAGGCGGATCTGGTGTACTTCGTGATGGCGTATGTGGACGGTGAGTCACTCTCGCAGCGCGTCCAGCGCGCGGGACCGCTCAAGGCCGCCGACGCGGCCAAGCTGGTTCAAGAGGTCGCGTGGGCGCTGGCATACGCGCACGGTCGCGGTGTGATCCACCGAGACATCAAGCCGGACAACGTCCTGATCGAAAAGGGATCTGGCCGCGCGCTCGTCAGTGATTTCGGCATCGCGCGGGTCGTCTCGGCGGGCACCCTGAGCATGCAAGGTGAGATCATGGGGACGCTGCGCTACATGAGCCCCGAGCAGGCGACGGGGCAGAACGACATCGATGGCCGTTCGGATCTGTACTCGCTCGGTGTCACCGCATTCCTCGCGCTCACCGGTCGCCTGCCGTTCGAGTCGGCGAACCCTTCGGCGCTCCTCGCGATGCACATGGCCCATCCCGCGCCGCCGGTTCGCTCGGTGAACCCCGCGCTGCCGGCAAGCCTTGCCGAGGCGGTGGATCGATGCCTGGCGAAGGATCCCGCCGCGCGCTTCGCCACAGGGGAGGCACTCGCGTCCGCCATCGCCGACGCGCAGGTCACGCGACGCGAGATTGCGCCGAGCGTACGCGAGTTTCTCACTGCCGCGAAGAATGGTGCGGTGCAGTTCGGCTGCTTGACGGTGCTCTGGTTCGGTGTGTTCGAGGCATTGCCGCGTCTGATGCCGCGAGGCACCATGATCGGTCATCCGCTGGATCCGGTCTTCGCGATGCTCGGAACGCTCACGCTCCTCGCGTTCTTCCTGCCGCTACACGCCGCGCGCGGGGTCGTACGCGCGGGGCTGGATGAACGCGACGTCGCCGATGCCGTCGGGTCGGCATCGATCGCGCGCGACGCGAACGTGGAATACGAGCTCGCGAGGAACGATCGGCTGGTGCGATGGCTGCGAAATCCGGTCGCGCGCGCGGCACTGTTGAGTCTCTCCGCTGCACTGGGATGGATTGTTTTTCAGGTGCTGTTACAACTGCTGGGCGCGCCCAGTGCGCAACTGATGAACAGCTCCCTGAAGATCGCGATGGCCCTGGTGCTGCCGATTCAGATTGTGTGCACGCTGTTTCTCGGCAGCCTCGCCATCGCTCCCCGGCGTGTGGTGGCGTTGCTCTCGCCGACCACGCCTGAAAACGCGTCGGTCATGCGGCGCCTCTGGACGGGACCGGTGGGTAGATGGCTGTTCAAGATTGCCGGTATCGGACTAAGGCGCGGTAACGCGGCAGCAGGGTCTTCGTCGGGGTCAGCGCCAACGGAAGTTCTGCTCGGCCGAGCGGCGGGAGCGTTGTTCGATCAACTGCCGGTGGACCAGCGGCAGCGGTTGGGAGACGTTCACGACGTCATCCGTGGTCTCGAGCGAGCCGCGATGACGTTGCGGAGCAGGCAGGACGACCTGTCGCGGGTTGCGGCCGACGTCGGAGTTGCGGGCGACTCACCGCGCCGAGCGCGCGTTCTCGAAGATCTGGAAACCGCGCGAGCGCCGCTGGAACAGCGGATGCAGGCCGCGGTATCCGCCCTCGAGAAACTCCGGCTCGATCTCCTGCGCCTGCGCGCTGGTCTCGGTCACCCAGACGATCTCACCGCGGCGATCGAGGAGGCGCGTTCCGTGCGGCTCGCGGTGGAGGTGGAACTCTCAGCAGTGGCGGCGGTCGAGTCGCTGACCGCGCGCAGTGCGGACCGGTGACATCGCGTCGGGGGACGCGTCGCGTGCGCATCATGTCGCATCAAGCAGAATGCGACGTCGCACTCTGGGTAGCACCGGTATGCCGCGAGGCCAGCATTCCGTGCTGGATTACACTGGCCGGCCTGCCGCTCGTTCCATCGCGATCTCCGCGCGCAGGCTCTCCTCGTCACGAAAGATCGTCGCGAGCGCCAGCGTTTGTCCTTCACGTTGATAGCGCACCGCCACGTCCCGATCCTCCGGGGATCCGTCGATCGACAGCGTGTCCCACGACTCCGCGTGCCCGACATAGTTGACACTGACGTCGTAGTGAGCGCTCCAGAAGAACGGCACCTGGTCGAAGCGTTCGTGTGCGCCGAGCATGTTGCGCGCGGCGACCTGGCCCATGCGTTGCGCGACGACCCAGTGCTCGACGCGAATGCGCTCGCCGCTGTGTGGATCGGGCCACCGTGCGATGTCGCCTGCCGCGTAGACGCCCGCCGCACTCGTCTCCAGATACTCGTTGACGCCCACACCACGGTCGAGCGCGAGGCCGGCCTCTTCGGCGAGCGCGAGGCGGGGCCGTACACCCACGCCGATTACCACGATGTCCGCATCGAGGCGCGAGCCATCGTCGAGCACGACGGCGCCCACCTCGATGCCCGCCGGCTTGTGCTCGAGGTGAAACACGACGCCCTTCTCCTCGTGCAGCGCCTTGATGAACGCGCCGAGGCGGGCGCCGAGCACGCGCTCGAGCGGCAGCGCTTCTGGCGCGACGACGTGCACGTCGAGGTCGCGGGCGCGGAGTGACGCGGCGACCTCGAGCCCGATGAAGCTGCCGCCGATCACGACGACGCGCTTCGCGCCGCTCGTCGCAGCGATGATGCGCCGGCTGTCGCCCAGCGAGCGGAGGTAGTGGACGTGCGGCAGGTCGCTTCCGGGAAGTGGCAAGCGAATGGGTTCCGCCCCGGTCGCGAGCAGCAACGCATCGAACGGAAGGGCGGCGCCTCCTTCCACCTCGAGTCGCTTCCCCGCGGCGTCGAGGCGCGTGGCGCGCGATCGCACCACCGCGATCCCGTGCGCTTCGTAGAAGTCCGACGGGCGCAGGGGAATCCACTCCTCGGGCGCGTTCCCGGCGAGGTAGTCCTTCGAGAGGTTGGGTCGGTCGTAGGGAGAGTCGGGTTCGCTGTCGACGAGCGTCAGCAATCCGGCGAAGCCGCACCGGCGCAGCATCTCGGCCGCCGCGGATCCTGCGGCGCCCGCACCGACGATCACGAAGCGCCGGGTGTCGGGCGTGCTTGCGGAGACGTCCGGAGCGAGTGAGCTGGGCGCAAGTGGCTCGCGCTCCACCTTCTTCGTCACGATCACCTGGTCGCCGCGCTTCTCCACTTCCCAGCACGCGACCGGGGAGAGCGCGGGAGCGCGCAGTGCCTCGCCGGTGCGAAGGCTGAAGCACGCGTGGTGCCAGGGACAGCGCACGGTATCGCCCACGACGACGCCTTCGCCGAGGGGCCCTCCGTAGTGCGAGCAGGTAGCCCCGATCGCATGGACGTCATCGTCGATACGCGACAGCAGGATCGGCTCGCCGAACGCGTGTCCGAGAAGCATGCCGCCTTCGGGAATGATGTTCCGCGGTAGGCCCAGTGTGAAATCGGGGCCCTTCAGTGGTGCTTGTTCGGTGCTCATGCGCGGCCGGGGTCGAGGATGATGAGACGGGCCCTGCGCGCAGGTTACGTCGCTTGCCTGACAACGCAAGGCGACGGTTCGGGAAGTCGCGAAACACGCGCGGCATCTTGCTGGCGCGGCGCACCAGCGTGCATTGTGCACTGCCACTTCACTTTCGCCCCAACCACGGCACAGCATGTCGGCATTCTCCCGCCGGTCCTTCCTCGGCGCCCTCGCTACAACCATTCCGGCGTCGTGGCTCATGCGCCACGCGCATGCGGCGTCCGTCGACTCCCTCGCGAGCGACAAGCAGACCCTGCGTGCGCTCGGCGAAGCCATCCTTCCTTCAGCGCTTGGCGGCGCCGGGACGCTCAAGGCCGTTGACGCCTTTCAGCGCTGGATCTCGGGCTACCGCGAGAACGCCGAGCTCGTTCATCCATACGCCACATCCGCCCTCCAGTACTCCGGCCCCACCCCAGCCACCCGCTGGGCCACGCAAGTGGCTGCACTGGATACGCCCGCGCTCCGCGCCCACGGCCGCCGCTTCGCCGCAGTCGACGCTACCCAGCGC
>JBKJMP010000139.1:0-9453 GCA_046596395.1 Gemmatimonadaceae bacterium | reverse complement strand
GCCCTCGCGATCTCCGTCCCGTTGTCGTCCACCTCGAGCTCGCGGGCATCGTCGGCCGACGAGCCGCCCCCACCCTTTCCCGTCCGAATCGTGAAGACGCCGTCCATCCCGTGCCGCGCCGCGACCGCGTTGATCGCCGTGGTGTCGTAGCCGCGCGACTGGGTGCTGTAGACTCGCATCGCGTGCCGGCGCGCGGGGTCCCTCGCATTCTCCACCACCGCCTGGTAGCGGCTCGCGAGATACGCCGCGTAGTCCTCGTACCTGGGCAGCTCGGGTTCGTCCGGCTTCGGGACCTCCGTGAGCACGCCATCCTCGAGGACCAGGTTGTTGTGGAGGAGGCGTCGGACGTCGCCGTTGCGCGTGGGGATCCGGCGCTCGTACGCCCTGATGCCGGTCATGATCGAGTTGTTGATCTCCGCATACCCCATGAACCGGGGGTCGAGCGTGTCCCCCACCGACGCGAGCAACAGCGCGAGCGAGTTGGCGACCGTCGTGCTGGTGCCTTGCTGCTGATAATAGAGATAGTCCGTCGTCGCCGTACTCGGCACGAAGACGATTCGATGCTCGTCCACGCGCGCACCGCTTCCGAACACGATGGCCGCGGCGTCCGGACGGCCGGTGTCGAACACGCCCGCCCACGCCCCCTCGAAGAAGCACGACGTCCCTGTCTCGACCAGCGCCCCGTGCTCCACCTCGAGCGTACTCCCGGGTGCGTGAGCTACCGCAATCCACGCGAGTGGTGGTAAAGCGGTATTGAGACGGTAGGTCAACGTCATCGGCTACGCACCGGGCGCGCGCTTGAGTCGAAGCGCCACGAGGATGATCGCGACACGCTCCGGGAACAAGATCTGTGCAGCGAGCGGATAGGAGAGCGCACCGGCGGCGAGCTGGCTTGCCAGGACCCACTTTACCGCCAGGGGCGCCGTGATCTGCCCCACGGACCACACCACGGCGGCCATCGCGATCGTGCACGCGAGCGCAGGCCAGATCGCTCGCATGAAGAACATGCGCCACGAGCACCCGATGCGCTCGAGCGCACGCGACGCATACGCCGACGCCACGAACGGATGCGCGATGACGTACGCCGCCGCGATGCCCACGATGCCCGCCAGCGTCGCGCCGATGATGAACGCAGTCGTCATCACGAAAATGTTGATGAACATCAACCGCGTGGCAAAATGCTCTTCGCCCACGACGAGCAGCACCTGCCCCAGCAGAGGGACGAGCGCGCGAACCGCGGTATACGCCGCCAGCACTTGCAGCGGCACGATCGCCGACCGCCACTTCTCGCCGAGCAAGGTCAGGATGAACGGCTCGGCGACGAGCGCGAGCCCGAGGCACATCGGGAAGATCACCATCGCGATCATCTGCGTGGCATGCAGCACATGGCGGCGTAGCGCATCCCGATCCTTGCTCGCCGCACCCAGCACCGCGGGGGAAACCTGAAGTACGAGGCTGCCCACGCGATCGAGCGGCGCGTTCGCCAGGTTCCACGCGAACATGTAGTTGCCTGCGCCCGCCTGTCCGATCATTCGGCCCGCCACGGCGAAGTCGGCGTTGGACGAGATGTACCATGCGATACGCTGAAGGATGACCTGGGTGCTGAACGCCAGGAGCGGGCGCAGGCGCTTCACCTCTGGCCACTGCGCCGGCACGTTGCGCCGGCCGAGGACGACCAGCGTGTTCACCACGGACGAGAGGATGGCGGCGATCGCCAGCGTCCAGTACCCGAAGCCCGCACGCGCCAGCAGCACCGACGCCACCGCGAGCGTGATCGCCTGCCCTGCATCCAGAAAGGCGAGCCACTTGAAGCGGAACTCGCGCTGTAAGAGCGTCTGGGGCACCGTCCGCAGCGAGTTGATGAAAAAGATGGGACTCAGCGCGACGAGCAGGAGTGGCAACCCGTCCGTGCGGAAGAATGCGCCCACGAGTGGCGATGTCGCTGCCACGAACACCATCCCGACCATGCCGCCCAGCCGGGCGAGCCCGTTGATCTGCGGCAGGTCATCGTCGGTGATGTGCCGGTTCGCGAGGATCGCCGTCCCGATCCCCAGGTCGGAAACGAGCTGGAGCAGGCCGAGATACAGCATCGCGAGGCCGAAGATGCCGTAATCGGTGGGGGTGAGGTACCGCGCCACGAACAGCGTCGCGATCCACGCAACCGATTGGCTCACCGTCTTCGCGATCGCGCCCCACGCGACCCCCTTCGCCAGCTGGCTCCTCGCAGGGCCCGGCGGTGTCGGCCGACGCGCCTCAGTCATGTCGCGCAGGCGATCTCCGCTCACTCCCTCGCCCCACGTCCCAGTGGCCCTGGATCGTCTCCGCCGCGTGGATGAGATAGCCGAAGTCCCGAACGCCGAGACGGTGCATCGCGGCGGCGAGGCCAAGCGCGTGCCGTTTCATCACGGAACCCGCAAACCCGGGTGAGAGCAGCATGCGGCCAACCGCCTTCACGCTCCGGCGTCGCTGGCCCAGACCCACGGCGCGTGCTGCGAGATCCCACTGCACCGACGAGCCGCTCTCCTCGGGAACCGGACAGGGCACGTGCCCCGGGTACGCCTGCCAGCTCGTCCCCGACACGTACTCCGGAAACTCCCTGAGCCACGCCACATAGAACGCGTGGTACAGCCGAGCCTCGATTGGCACCGACGCGATGACGGCGAGGAAATCGAAGTCGAAGAACGGAAGCTGAAGCTCCGTGCGATGCTGGTCGATGTCTTCGAAATGCTGGAACAGATGCCGACGCTGGTCGTTCTCCACCAGGAACAGCCAGAACGACTGTGACACCTCGTACGATGCGAGTCTCTCCAGCTCCTCGACCACCCCCGTCTTGAGCGCCCCGGACATGTGCGGCGCGATCGCCGGTTGCAGCAGCCGCATCGGCAACGTCGCACGCTCGGCAGCCAGGTACGCGTCGGCGACGCCAGCCACGTCACCGGCGAGGCTGCGCTCCACACTCGCGGGACGCATGTACACGTGCCCGAGTCCAACGCTTCCGCCGTCACCCGACCAGACCAACTGCGGATGCTCCACCCGCGACTTGATCGCCGCCGTAGACGCCGCGCGCGCTTCGGCGATCATCTGCGACCAGCGCGGGTCGTCGGGATTGGGCACCGTGTGCTCCTCGTGCACCGTGCCGGCTGCTCGCGCGAGCCTCGCACCGAACTCGCGATCCTGCGTGCCGGGCCGCGAGAAATTGAAGGTGTGCGCCTCGGCGCCACTCGTGCGAAGTGCCGCCACCACGCACCGGGAGTCGAGCCCCCCGCTCAGGAACGCCGTTGTCGTACCGTCGTTCGCGAGTCGGAGCCGTACACCCGTTTGGAACGCCTCGTACGCATCGCGTGTGAGAGCGGTGACGTCGGCATCGGAGCGCGGCACGTCCTGCCACCGCCAGTACTGCGAGGTCGCCATGCCCTGAGTGCTCGCGACGAGCACCTCACCCGCGAGCAGCATCGACACGCCGGCGTAGGGCGTGCGGGCCGCGAGCGGGTATCCGATCGCCACGCGCTCCGCGAGCCCGCGCAGGTCCATTTCCTTCGGCACGAGCGGACACTGCTCGAGTTGCCGCAGCGTGCTTGCGAACGCGACCACGTCGCCATCGCACCACCAGTACACCGGCCGCACGCCGAGCCGATCGGTCGCGAGCACGAGTCGGGGCGCGCCGCGGTCGAGATGCGCGGCGGAGAACACACCACGCGCGCGCCGAAGGTCGGTGTGGCGCCCATCCGCAAGCGCATCATGCACCAGCAACGCATCGGACGCTCGATCGCGGCGCTCGTTTCGAGAGGCGGCAAAAATCGGCTCGCCGGCAACGAACGTCGTGCCGTTGCCGCGATCGGCGCGTGAGGGCACGCCGAAAGCACCGATATCGAGGTGCAACAGGAATCCGGCATCGCCGCGGATACTCTCCACGCGGTCACTCGTCGTCCGCGACATCGAGCGCGACAGCGCGTCGAACCACTCGTCGGCTCGCTCGAGTACGCCCCGCCGGCAGAATGCACCCGCGAGGAGTGTCATGCATGCTCCGGTTCGGGGGCGGCGCACAGGGGAGTCATTCGGACAAATGTCATACGCCCACACACGCGCCGACACCGCGGTCGGTAACGGGCGCAGTATATATTCTCCTCGCCCTTACCCTTCAGGCATGCCAGAACTCGCGATCGACATTCGGAACATCGTCAAGCGCTACGCCGAGCACGTCGCCGTTCGCGACCTCTCGCTGGCCGTGCCGCGCGGTGCCGTCTACGGTTTGCTCGGCCCCAATGGCGCCGGCAAGACCACGACGATCCGCATGATCCTCAACATCATCCTGCCAGACAGCGGTTCGATCTCGCTGTTCGGCCAGCCGCACAACGCCTCCGGCATCACGGACCGCCTCGGTTACCTGCCGGAAGAGCGCGGCCTCTACAAGAAGATGCAGGTGCGCCGCGTCCTCCGGTTCCTCGCGGAGCTCAAGGGCGTGGACAAGCACGATGCCGAGCTACGGATCGACGAGTGGATGGAGCGCTTCGAGCTCAAGACTGCCGAGAAGGACTGGGGTCTGTCGAAGATCGACGAGCTGTCGCGCGGCATGCAGCAGAAGGTGCAGTTCATCGGCACGCTCATCCACGATCCCGACCTCATCATCCTCGACGAGCCGTTCTCCGGCCTCGATCCGGTGAATGCCCAGGCGCTCAAGGATACCGTCGTCGAGCTGAAGCGCCGCGGCAAGACCGTGATCTTCAGCACCCACCTCATGGACAACGCCGAGCGTCTCTGCGACTCGGTGTGCATCATCGCGCATGGTGACAAGGTGCTCGACGGCGCCGTCGCGGACGTCAAGGCACAGCACGGCACGCGCGTCGTCGCGCTCACGGTGGACGCCGGTTCGCGCACGGCGATCTTGGGCGTGCTCTCGGACCGCACGCTGGTGTCGCGCGCGGATGACCAGAACCGGTTCTTCGAGATTCAGCTCGCCGCGGGCGCCGACGCACAGGTGTTGCTGCGGCGCGTCGTCGAGACGGGTGCGACGATCCAGCGGTTCGAGCTGGTGCAGCCATCGCTGCACCAGATCTTCCTCGAGAAGGTCGGCGCCAAGGGCGTCGAGGAGGGGATGAGTGGCCAAGGTTGACATGCGCAAGCTCGGTGTCGTGTTCAAGCGCGAATACCTCGAGCGCGTGCGCTCCAAGTGGTTCCTGGTGGGAACGCTGCTCGGCCCCGTGTTCATGGCGGCCATCACGATCCTGCCGACGTACATGTCCGTGAAGCAGCGTCCCGGCAGCGAGCTCACGAACATCGTGATCCTCGACGCCACGGGGACCAATCTCGGGACGCGCGTGCAGTCGGCGCTGGCGAAGGCGTACCCCAACGCGCCGGCTCCACCGGTGAAGGTCGTCGAGACGGAGCGCCTCCTCGCTACGCTGGATTCAGCGGTGAACGCCGTGACGCGCGAGGAGATTCGCGGTTTCATGGTGCTCGACTCCAACACCATCGCAAACAGGTCCGTGACCTACGCGGGACGCAACGCGAGCTCGATCAGCGACGTCCAGGCGCTCACGGCAAGCGTCCGCCAGCAAGCGCTCGCGCAACGGCTCGAGCGCGAAGGGCTCGACGTCGCGCGCGTGACGGAGCTGACATCCGGCCGCATGGAGACAAAGACGGAGAAGATCGGCAACAAGGGACGCGAGACGGGCGGCGGCATGGGCAACGTCATCTTCGGGTACATCGTCGCCTTCCTGCTCTACATGATGATCGTCATCTACGGCCAGAACATCCTTCGCGGCGTGATGGAGGAGAAGACGACGCGCGTGGCCGAGGTGGTGGTGTCGAGCGTGTCCACGGATACGCTGCTGGCGGGCAAGGTTCTGGGCGTCGGGCTCGTTGCGCTGACGCAGGTCATCTCGTGGGTCGTCCTCACGGTGGGGATGCTGGTCTACCTCGGGCCACTCATCTTCGGCAAGATGGCACCGGAGGCCGCGTCGACAGCGGCGGCGTCACGCGGATTGCCGACCGATGTGGTCCTGAACGCGTTGCCGAGCCCTGGGTCGGCACTCATCATGCTCGGCTTCTTCGTTCTCGGATTCATCTTCTATTCGGCGCTCTTCGCCGCGGTCGGCGCGATGGTGAGCAACCAGGAAGATGTGCAACAGGCGTCTATGCCGGTGATGATCATGCTCGTGTCGTCGGTGGTCTTCATGAGCCCGATCCTCACGAACCCTGGCAGCCCGCTCGCACGCACGATGTCGCTGATCCCGTTCTCGGCGCCGATCCTCATGCCCCTCCGCATGTCGCTCATCCCGGTGCCGTGGTGGGAATTGGCGGCGTCGCTGGGCGGTGTCGCGCTCGCGAGTATCGCCGCCATCTGGGTGTCGGCGCGGATCTATCGCGTGGGGCTGCTCATGTACGGTAAGCGTCCGTCGCTCGCCGAGCTCGCGCGCTGGGTGCGCTACGCCGGCTGACCGCTAGTCCGCCCGCGGCACGGTCGTACCCGTGCCGCTGGCGCCCATCGGACGATCCACGCCGACCAGCGGGGCCGCCACCGCGCGCTTCACGTCGGCCGCGACCTTGTCGATTCGGTGCTCGATGGCGCTCTGGACGCCAAAGATCACCGCCGACACGAGGTTGTCGAACACGCTGCCGACGCGGATGCCGGCGCCCTTCGTCGCCTGTACCGTGGCCGCGGCTGCCCGCATGTCGGCGCGCGAGCCGCTCAGCAGGATGCCGGCGCCAACCGCGACCGCGAGTGCGGGCCACGGGTTGCTCTTGACGATCTGTACCACGTTCAGCTTCTGCTCGAGCTCCTGAAGCGTGTCGGACATGCGCGCGCGCGCCTGCTCGATGTCGCGCCTTACGTCAGCTGTCGTCTCAGCCATTCCGTGTCCTCCTTGAGCGTTGCCATCGTCTCGTGCGGTGCGAGCGCGGATGCCGAGAGCGCGCGTCGCCCCCGCTGGACCAGCCAGGCGGCAACGCCGCCGGCAACGAGCGCAAACACCAGCGCCGCCAGCCAGTAGAGATCGCGCGGCAACCATTGGTCGCCGATGAGCAGGATGATTCCCGTGAAGGTCGCGAGAGTGCCCAGTAGCAGCAGGACGCCCCCGGTGGCGATGAACGCCGTGCCGCGACCCGCGCCTCGTGCGGCCGCGCCAACCTCGATCCGCGCCAACTTCACTTCTCCGCGCACGAGCTCCGCGGTCCCTTCCGCGAGCTCACGGAGAAGCGTGCCGACGCCTCGACGGTGATCCGCCCCGGGAGTCACCGCTCGTTACCGGCGAAACGCCTTGCCGAGCAGGTACCCGACGCCCACGGCAATCGCCAGGGTGCGGCCGGGATGTTCCTTCACTTGCCGCTCGAGCCCCGACTTGACCGCGTCGAGGTCGGCGTCGCGGATCCACTCGGCGGCCCCTTGCATGCCCCCCGCGATCTGGTTCGACGTCTGCGCCAACCGGCCATCCTCGGCCACGATCTCGACGCTGCCGTCCGCACCGGCGCCGGCAGCATGGGCACTCGCCGCCTGTTGCCGCAGCCGCGCAGCTCCTGACTCGAGCGCATCCGCGATCGTGTGCTTCAGGCCAGCCGACGAGGTCTCCCCCGTGCGCGATCCGGTCTCCGAGCCTGCGCCGCCGGCAGGATTCGTGGTGCCGTAGGTGTCGTTCACGTTGCTTTCCATGTTATCTCCCGAGGTGAGTCCAGTTGCCCGGTTGCCATGGATAGCGAGTGCATCGGCTGTGCCGCCTACTTTTGCGAGGTCCTCACCGGGGTGCGCAGAACTGGTCGAACGCGCCCACGAGGTCCTTCGCGATGGCGTCGGCGGTGCGCCCCTCGATCTGGTAGCGCTCGAGCATGAACGCGAGCTTGCCATCCTTCAACAGCGCGATCGACGGCGAGCTGGGTGGATACCCGGTGATGTAGTCGCGCGCGCGGGCCGTGGCTTCCGGATCCTGCCCCGCGAACACGGTGGTGAGGTGATCCGGCTTGACCGCGTTCTGGAGCGCGGAGGCCACCGCGGGACGAGCGTTCCGCGCCGCGCAGCCACACATGGAGTTCACCACGAGGAGCGTGGTGCCGGATTCCTTGAGCTTCGCATCGACGTCCTGCGCCGTGCGCATCTCTTCGACGCCGAGCCGGGTGAGCTCCTGGCGCATCGGGGTGATGAATCGTTCGTCGTACATCGGTATGTGCCTCAGTTCTATGATAGGTGGTTGGGTCCCGCTGGCGTGACCGCCCTATTCGCGTACCAGTGCGAGGATCGCCGTCTGGGGCACCACGAGATACCGCTCGTTCTCGAACGTGATCTCTACGGACGCCTTGCGGAAAAAGAGCGCGTAATCACCCCGGCGTGCCTGCATGGGCACGAACCGCGTCTCTCGCACCGGCTCCTTCCACGGTTCCTCGCCAGACGCAGCGTCGAAACTGGGCATGGGCTGCCCGGGTCCGGTCGCCACGATCGTGCCTCCCTGCACCGCTTGGCTATCGAGCGCGGTAGAGGGGAGGTACAGACCTACCTTGGTGCGCTCTTCGCCCTCCTCGACCTTCACCAGAACCCGGTCGCCGACGACGATGAGCTCCTTGTCGTTGCGGATCATCACTTCGCTCGCTTGCTGTGAGACGCGGAATATATCCGCCCAGCGCCGAAAGAGGTCCGCGGGGCGTGCCATTGCCGCGTGGATGCTCGTCCTTCCTGCGGACGTGCCTCGGCACTTCGCCCCGCCCTCGCGGCCAGTTACGTTTTTCAAGGCACGCCAGCCATCCCCTCGCTATACAACAATGAAAGAGCAGCTTCTCGCCCGCATCGAGGACCGCACAGCCGTCGTCGGCGTCATCGGTCTCGGGTATGTTGGACTCCCGCTCGCAGTCGAGTTCGCCCGCGCCGGCTTCACGGTCATCGGGTTTGACGTGAGCCAGCGCGTTTGCGACCTGCTCAATGCCGGTACATCGCACATCCAGGACGTCCCTGCCGCCGAAGTTGCCGCGTTCGTGAAGAGCGGGCACTTCCGCGCGACGACGGAGCCGATGGACCTCGCGACGGCCGATGCGCTGTCGATCGCGGTGCCCACGCCCCTCGGCAAGACGCACGATCCCGACATGAGCTACGTGCAGGCTGCCGCCGAGACTGTCGCGAAGGTCGCGCATCCGGGACTGCTCGTGGTGCTCGAGAGCACCACCTACCCGGGCACCACGCGCGAGGTGGTGATGCCACTGCTTACCGGCGCGGGGTACACCGTCGGCAACGACATCTTCATTGCCTTCAGCCCCGAGCGTGTGGACCCGGGCAACCCGGTCTACAACACGCGCAACACGCCCAAGGTCGTGGGCGGCATCACCCCCGCCTGCACCGAACTCGCCACGGCGCTCTATGCGTCGTGCATCGACACTATCGTGCCGGTGAGTTCCACCGAGGTGGCCGAGCTGGTCAAGCTGCAGGAGAACACCTTTCGGTCCGTGAACATTGCGATGGCCAACGAGATGGCCATCGTG
>JBKJMP010000607.1:0-6107 GCA_046596395.1 Gemmatimonadaceae bacterium | reverse complement strand
GCGCGCCGCATCGATCGTGATGCCCTGCGCCTGCTCGTCCTTGAGCGCATCGAGCAGGAACGCATACTCGAACGGCTTGCTGTTGCGCTCACAGTTCTCCCGCACGGCCTCGAGCTTTCCGTCGGGCAGTGAGCCGGTGTCGGCGAGGAGGCGACCGATGATGGTGCTCTTGCCGTGATCGACGTGACCGCCAATCACGAGGCTGAGTTGCCGTTCTGTCTGGTGCACGGCTTCCGTCATCGAGAAAGGACCGGAGGCTCCGCGTCCATGCGTCCGTGCACCGTCGTCTCCGCGACACCGGCGAGCATGTTGTCCACCGCCTCGACGCCCTGCATCGCCGAATGATCCTGGTTGGATACCTCGTACTTCCACGCGCCGAACCGCCCGCGGCTGTGGATGCCGCACGCTTCCAAGGCGGGGAGCACGTCGTCCAGCACCTCATCGCGCCTCAGCCAGGGCGTCGGATAGCCGTGCTCGAGCCGGCGATGCCAGGTGCTCACGATCTCGGTGCTCGCATCGATGAACCCCACATGGCGGAATGCGTCGATCGTCTCCTGGACGATCCGCTCACCATTCACGGGCTTGTCGGGCGACTCGCTGATCTCGGCCATCAGTGACCATTGCCGCCCGGGCAGCGCGACGTTGTTCGGGGAGTAGTTGCTGAACACCGTCACACGATAGAACGGCGTCTCGCCCTCTGGGAAGTACATCCAGCATTTTGTCGCCAGATCGGTGGGCGCGGTGCCCGTGAACCCGACCCCCACGATGTGGCTCGACGAGTGCACGAACTCACTGGCGCGCGCGGTGAGTGACGGCTGGTCCGAGAGCATCCGCAGGAGCACGTCGAGCGGCATGGAGGAGAGCAGGCGGTCGTAGCGCTCGGTGGTTCCGTCGGCGAAGTGCGCGAGGCGTTCCGCGGTATCCACTCGCGTGACCCGCCGGCCCAGCGCGAGCTTGCCGGCCGGCAGTGTTGCGGCGAGGGAGTCCCAAATGGCGCCGGTGCCGCCGTGCAGGGGAAACCGGAACGTCGCGTTCGGACCCCAACCCACGTCGTCACGCTGGTGCACCATGTTGCGGAGGATGCGCACGAGATCCACGGTCGCCACGCGCTCGCCCATCCAGCCGGCGCCGAGCCTGGCCGGCTCGTATGCCCACACCTTGAAGTTGTACGGGTACATGAACGTCTCGCACAATCCGTCACCGAACGAGCGCTGGAGCCAGTCGGCGAATGTCGCGGGCGGCGCAGTGTGTGCCCCCATTCGCTCCAGCGCGACGAGGCCCTCGAGGCATCGCAGCAGCTCGTCATCCGGCAGCCGCCAGATGTTGTTCTGGAACGGATACGGTATCCACCGCTCGCGCATCCACACCCACGCTTCGCGCTCGTGCTCGACCCACGCGTCGCCGAGCGCCGTGCGCATGAGCTTGTCGAAGTAGCGATAGTGCGAGAACAGCACGTGCCCGCCGAGGTCCCACGTGAATCCCTTGTCGTCGCGGATGGACGTCGCGAGGCCGCCCGGATGGTCGTCGCCCTCCACGAGCAGCCAGTCCTCGTGGCCACGCTCCGCCAACCGCCATGCGGCGGAGAGCCCGGTGGCTCCGGCGCCGATTACGAGAATGCGCATGCGAGTCGTCCCTCAGAGGTGGCGGATCGCGTGGCGAAAGCCGAGCAGCTGGCGCAGCCCCTGATAGCAGAACTTGATGAGCTTCCAGTGGCGGATGGACACTTCGCCCGTAACGCGGTCGGCGTGGGCGACGTTGACGAAGGCGAGATAGCAGTTCGCGCGCTTCATGTAGACCGCGAGGAAGAGCGAGGGCGCCAGCGTGCCGTCGGGGATGTACTTCCGCGCCTCGAGCCACACGCTCCGGCGCACGACCTTGTACGGCACGTTCGCGTCCTTGATGCGGATGCGGAACAGGCCGATGAGACACAGGCCGATGAAGATCGTGAGGCCTCGGCGAAAGTACGCGTCGTTGCGGGCGCGGCGCGTGCCGAACACCCCGTCGTACTCGCGTCCATGGCTCCCGCGTGCGATAGCCCAGAGCTGCTCGAAGGATTCCAGCGGAATCTGGTTGTCGCCATCCACGAGGAAGACGTAGTCGCCGCGCGCGTGCTGGAGACCGCGCATCACGGCCGTGCCGTGTCCGCCGTTCGGCGTATGGAACACGCGGACGCGGGGATCCTTCGCCGCGATACGGTCGAGGATGGGGCCGGTCCCGTCGCGCGAGCCGTCGTTGATCACCACCGCTTCGGCGCCAGGCACCTTGTCCAGTACGTGCTGCTGCACGGCCGCGACGGCCGTCTCGATACCGTCGGCCTCGTTGTACGCCGGCATCACCACGCTCACCGGAATCGCGGTCGTGGGTACGGTCACGGCGCGGCCTTCAGCAGTGCGGCGTAGTGGGCGCCCCAGACGCTCTCGAGCACGGAATCCTGCGGCTCGCTCCGCGCGAGCCGAATCACCTTGCGCACCCGCGCGGCCGAGATTGCGCCCGCGATCCCACGCCCATATGGCGTGCGGTGCTTGTGGTACATCGCATCGTTCCATGCGACGACGTCGATGCCCCCACGCGCTTCACTCTGCGTCTTTCCCGACATGGACTCCGGAGGATGATGCCTGATTCCGTACGACCGCCTGACAGGCGGCGAGGCGATCTGGCTCGACAAAGATGTGCACGATCAGCCGCGGACGTCCCTTGGCGTCCAGCCAGATCGGCATCTCACCGCAATCGACCTTGCGCGGACGTCCCGGTACTTCCCAGTCGGGTCGCTGCTTCAGCTCGATGCGCGGGCGCACGGCGTACAGCTCGAGCTGCGGACGAAAGCGCTCGACGCTGCTGGGCCCCTTCGACTGGAAGCTCACGGGCAGGACGCGGCTGCCAAGGGTGAGGGTGCTGGACGGCCAGCCTGCAGCGACGCGATCCTCCTGTGGCCAGTCTGCACTGATGCGGTCGAGCGTGCGCGACACCTTCTCGAGCCCGCGATCGCGTCCGACCACTTCGGGCACGCTCTTCCCGACCGCATAGACCAACGGGATCGCGGCGAGGACGAGCTGCACGCGCGGGTTGCCGCGCCACGCCGGCCGCGGTGCCCAGAGGGCGGCAACGATCGCCGAGCCGATTGCAGCGCCGGACAGAAGGATGCTGCCGGCCACGCCGTACTCGAGTTCCATGCCGAGCAATCGTCCGACGCCGATCACCTTGTAGGCGCCGTAGGGCACCAGGTAGAAGCCCACGACCAGCGCCAACACACCCGCTGCCCCCGCGAGCGCCCAGCGGCGCACCCGCTCCGACGCCCACGCACTCGAGCCCACCTCGAACGCGTGCCCGAGTGCGATGGCACACAACATCGCCATCGGCGGAATCAGGAAGAGAAAGCGGCGGTCCTGCTGGTAGGTCTGGAGGCCCATGACGCCGAAGCCCAGCACAACCCAGATCCACGCCGCGATCTCCACCGTCGTGACTTCGATGCGCACCACGCGCGCGATGCGCGCGGCCCCGAAGATCCCAACCACGACGAGCAGGTAGGACTGCAGCCTGAAGAATTCATTGAGGCGGAAGCCCACCGGCGTGCCAAGGAGCGGCACGCGATCCTTCACCGCTGCGCCGAGCGCGGCGCCATCCGCCATCTGGGCGCGGAAGTGGGCCCAGACGTCCTGCGCATATGGGCGCAGGTACACGACGCCCACGACCGCAAGGACGGCGGCGCCCACCGCCGCGTAGGCCAGCACGCCGCGCCACTCGAACCGCCGCTCGCCTCGCAGGCGATCCATCGCCAGGAGCGCGAGGAAGGTGGCGGTGGCGATTGGGGCGAGCACGATGCCGGGCGGCTTGGAGAGCAACACGATCGCCACGGCACATCCGCCAAGGCCCGCGAGCCAGCGCCGTCCCGGGCTGGCGAGGATCGCCGCGACCGTCGCGGTCATCATCATGAGCTGGAACGACTCCGGATATGCCGAACGATTGTAGGCGATCATGAGGACGTTGAGCCCCACGAGCGCGGCGCCGAGCAGGGACGGGACCGCGCCCTGCTCCCGCCGCATCATCAGGTACACCAGGAGGACGATGAGCACTCCGCTGAGCGCGCTCACGGCATTCGCCTGCGCATACCCGACACCGAAGAGCGCGAACACGGCGCGCATCACCACAGTGTACGCCGGGGCCGTCATGATCCCGAAGTTGCCGTCGTCCATCATCCAACGCCCCCACACGGCGTGCAGGCGTGGGTTCTTCCACCACGTGCCGGTGTCGGAGATGAAGCCATAGTCGAGCTCCGGCATCGGATCCGCGCCGAGGGACAGCGTGCGGAGGACGATGACGACCAACAGCAGGGCGCCCAGCCATGCCAGTTCGGCGGCGGAGCGCGGCGACGGTGCGCGGGTCATCCGTTTGCGTGCAGGCGCCAGCGATGGGCGGGAATCATGCGGACGCGACCTCGAGGAGGGGATTGCCCGAGGATGCGGGGCGCTGGTAGTACAGTTCGGATCGCTTCCTGTGAGACGACAGGTTACGCCTGAACGTCACGGTCGCACTTTCGGCGTCATCGGCGTTCCGCGGCCTGCGTTTCAGGCCAGAGTTAACGCTTCGCGACAACGCCACGCGCGAACCAGCCCAGGCTGAACACCAACAGTACGCCGACGACCAGCGCCGCCGCGCGCTTCGGACTCCCTACGAAGTTCATCACGCGCCGCGAAAACGGAGCAGGCGGCCTCGCCGGACCGTCCATCATCGCCTGATAGTGCGCCGGCGAGAACGCGCCCGACGACACCTCCGACACCGTGTGCACCTCCACATCGACGGCGGGCCCGTTCACGCGCACGGCGAGGAAGTTGTCGAACTGGCTGGAGAGCATCCGGCTGTACTCCGACCCGCGCAGCATCTCCAGCGACGGCGACCCCTCGATCGCGCTCTGGAAGTAGCGCACGCTGTCCTTCGTCAACGTGGAGAACTTGAGCGGTCCGTAGTCCCCCGAGAAGAGCGCATCCACCCCGCCTGATGCGAGCAGGGGGTGCACGTCGCGCCACCACGCGCCCTCGGGCTTCTGCCACCAGAGGAGGTGATGCAGGAACGCGAACGTGTGCGCGAAGCCGGGCTTCGCGAGCTCCGTGCGCAGCCACGCCACCTGCGCGCGGTCGAGGTCCGTGCCGCGCGTGAACGCCATCTTCGTCGTATCGCCGTCGGGCGGCATGTGCGTGCTGTTGAGCAACAGCAATCGCGTCGTGCCGAGCGTCACGATCTGAGGCAGCCGGCCATAGCGCTCCCAGTACAGGTCGCGCGTCACGACGTCCTGGATCTCGTGGTTGCCGGGTACGCGATACGTGGGGACGCCGAGCGTGGCCATCGCCGAGTCGAGATAGTCCCACTCGCGCAGTACCGCATCGCGTCGCGCGGGGTTGTTGTCCACGTCGCCCCAGATCATGTCGCCCGTGAGCACGGCGAACGCCGGTTTGAGCCGGCGCACTTCGTCGAGCAGCTCGACCAGCTTCGGGTTGGGGCCCTCCCGTCCGCCGCGCACGTGTCCCAGCACGACGAACGTGTACGGGCCATCCGTCGGGGGCGTCGCCGCGGCGCCCTGCGAGAATGCCGGCGTCCCCGCGATCGCGCTCAGGAGTGCGGCAATCACGATGCGCGTGGTGATACGTCTCATGGAACCGGTGCACCTGGACGAGTGGCGGGGAGCAGGCGGAAGCCGCGCAGGTCGAGCCGGCCGCCGCGGATGACCATGAGCATCGTCGTGGAGTCGATGCGCGTGAGGCCGGGTTGTGGCGTGAGCTCCAGGGCGAGCGAGTCATACCGCCCCGCGGGGAGTGCGACGCGCACGAACCTGGCCGAGGCGAGATCGCCATCGACAGTGAATGGCTGCGTGATGCGGCGGCCGCCGCTCGACACCACGACCCGAGCAGCGGCGAGATCTCGACCAGATAGTTCGAGCACGAGTGCGGCTGGCGTCGTGAGCGCCCAGGATACCGGCCGCGTTGCGGCGCCCGGTCCGCGCTCCAGTTCCATGATCAGTGCGTTGCGCCGCTTCTCCAGCCGCCGCATGCCGCCGGCTGCGATCCATCCGTCAGCAAGGGCACCGAAATCATCGACCAACAGGCGTTCGACGATGA
>JBKJMP010000051.1:0-5705 GCA_046596395.1 Gemmatimonadaceae bacterium | reverse complement strand
AGGACGAGAGGACGAGAGGACGAGAGGACGAGAGGACGAGAGGACACCATGATGGACGCCGGGAGACGCTTCGATGCGTTCTTCGCAGTTCCTCTCGTCCTCTCCTCCTCTCGTCCTCGTCTCTCGTCCTCGTCTCTCGTCCAGTAGATTCACCGCGTGATTGAACCCACGCCAATCTGGACTCCCACCGCCGAAGGCGTACGCCGCGCGAACGTCACCCGCTTCATCCGCGACGCGATTCGCCCGCTCGGCGGCGCGGCGGCCGACGTCACCGACAGCCCCAGCCTTTACGCCTGGTCCATCGCGCAGCCGGACGCATTCTGGCCGGCGGTGTGGCAGTTTTGTGAGGTGACGTCGAGCGCGCCGTGGGACGCGGTCCTGGTCGGTGGCGATCGCATGGCGCCCCCGGACGCCGGCCTCGGGCCGCGGTGGTTCACGGGCGCCCGGATGAATTTCGCCGAAAATCTGCTGCGCTACCGTGGCGACCGGGATGCGATCGTGCTGTATTCCGAGGACGATCGTGCGCCGAAGCGAAGCCTGAGCTTCGCGCAGCTTGCGGACGACGTCGCCCGGTTCGCCAGCTTTCTCCGCAGCGAAGGTGTCGGCATTGGGGATCGTGTCGCGGGCTTCGTACCCAACGTGCCCGAGGCGGTCGTGGCCATGCTGGCCACCGCATCCATCGGCGCGATCTGGTCGTCCTGCTCCCCCGATTTCGGCCCGCTCGGCGTGCTCGACCGGTTCGGACAAATCGAGCCGAAGATCCTCATCGTCTCCGACGGCTACCGCTACGGCGGGTCGGCGATTCATACACTCCCGCGCGCGCGAGAGATCGTCGCGTCGTTGCCAAGCGTGACGCGCGTCGTCGTAGTGCCGCACCTGATCGTGGAGTCCGCTGCCGATGCGGTCGCGTCGCTCGATCGGGCGATTTCGTGGGCGGACGCGCTGGCAGCCGGCGATGGAGCGGGGCTCCGATTCGAGCAACTGCCGTTCGACCATCCGCTCTACATCATGTACTCATCGGGCACGACGGGACTCCCCAAGTGCATGGTGCACGGTGCTGGCGGCACGCTGTTGCAGCACTTGAAGGAGCACGTGCTGCACACCGACCTCACGCGCGACGACCGCATCTTCTACTTCACCACCTGTGGCTGGATGATGTGGAACTGGCTCGTGTCGTCGCTGGCGGTTGGCAGTCCCGTCGTACTATATGATGGGGCGCCGCTACTGCGGAGCCGCCCGGTGCTCTGGGACCTCGTCGCCGACGCGCGCGTGACCGTCTTCGGCACGAGCGCCAAGTGGCTCGCGCTCACCGAGAAGGAGGGGCGCATCCCGCGCGACACGCACGATCTCTCCGCGCTCCGCGTAATGCTCTCGACCGGCAGCCCCCTCGCTGCCCACAGCTACGATTGGGTGCATGCGCAGGTGAAGGCGGACGTCCGCCTCAGCAGCATCAGCGGCGGCACCGACATCATCTCGTGCTTCGCACTCGGCGACCCGACGCTGCCCGTATACCGCGGCGAGCTCCAGACGCGCGGCTATGGCATGCAGGTCGCGGTGTGGAACGAACAGGGCGAGGCCGTGATCGGTGAGGCGGGCGAGTTGGTGTGCACCGCTCCGTTCCCCAGCATGCCCGTTGCCTTCTGGAATGATCCCGGTGGCGAGCGGTATCGCGCCGCGTATTTCGAGGGGTGGCCCGGCGTCTGGCGTCACGGGGATTGGGCCGAGCTCACGTCGCGGGGCGGGTTGGTCATTCACGGCCGCAGCGACGCGACGCTCAATCCCGGCGGCGTGCGCATCGGGACGGCGGAGATCTATCGGCAGGTCGAGCGGATGCCCGAGGTGGCCGAGAGTCTCGTGATCGGGCAGCAGATCGTCAACAAACGTGGTGCGGACGTGCGCATCGTGCTCTTCGTGCGCATGCAGGACGGGTTCGTCCTCGACGACGCGCTCCGGACGCGCATCCAGCGGCAGGTTCGCGAGAACGTGACGCCGCATCACGTCCCGAAGAAGATCATCCAGGTCGCCGACATTCCGCGCACCATCAGCGGCAAGATCACCGAGCTCGCGGTGCGGGACGTCGTGCACGGACGTCCCGTGAAGAACATCGACGCGCTCGCGAATCCGGAATCGCTCGCGCTGTTCCGCGACTTGAAGGAGCTGCACTCGTGACGGTGCGATGCTAGCCGGTCACCTGTGGCGCTACATCGCCTACCTCACGCTCGGCGCCGTGAAGAATCCGGCGCAGGCGCTCACCGCCAAGTGGTGGGACGAGCACTACGCCCTCGGCGCACTCGCGCGCATCGATGGCGACGTCGAGTTGCCGCGCTATGTGATGGTGGCGGGACTGGTCGCGCATCATGCGCCGGCGGCGCCAGTGCTCGACGTCGGCTGCGGCACCGGGCGCCTGCTGGAGTCGATGCGTTCGCATGGCGAGCGCGGCCCGTCGCGCTACGTGGGCGTGGACCTGTCGCGCCGCGCGCTCGATGCCGCGGAAGGGCGGCTGGCTGACATCCGGAGCGCGATGCCCGTCGAGTTCGTAGAGGCCGACGCCGAGCAATTCCCGCTGGTGGAGAAGTTCGGTGCGATTGTTTTCAGCGAGTCGCTGTACTACTCGACCGATCCCAGCCGGACGATTCGCCGGTATGCCGAGGCGCTCGTACCGGGAGGCGTCGTGGTGGTGTCGATGTGGCGGCGGCCCAGCCGCTGGCGAGTGTGGCGCGCCATCGGTGAGGAGTTGACTGAGGTGTCTCGCGTCAAGGTGACGGTGCCACGACGCCCGGCGTGGGACGTGGTGGTGTACTCGGCCTGAGTTGGTGAGATCGCAACTGTCGGTCGGCGCGAGAGCCGTTGCCCTCAGCTAGGTTGGCGATTGACGGCGCTCGCGGCGCCATAGTCGCCCGGACTCCGCCGGTTGTTTCACCGCCCCGGCGACACGGGGGAGCCGCACGGTGAAGAGCGTGCCAGCGGCATCCGATGAACGGACGTCGATGGAGCCTCCGTGCGCGGCCACGATGCGTTCCGCGATGTAGAGCCCAAGTCCAAGATTCCCGGACTCGCGAAGGGCAGCATCGTAAGCGTGAAAGCGCCGGTACGGGCTGAAGAGACCGGGCAGAACGTCGGCCGGAATCGGAGGCCCGTAGTTGTGCATACGCAGCACGACCTCCCTCGGCTCGCCTTGCGCACTGATCGAGATCAGCGTGCTCGCTGCCCCGTGAAGAACGGCGTTCCCGATGAGGTTGGTGACTACTTGAGTCACGCGTGCTGGGTCCCATTGCCCAGTCAGGTCGCCGCTGGGGGTGAACTGTATGGAGCAACTGGGTTGTGCGGCGCACATCTCGTCGACCGCATCCCTGACGACTCGTCCCAAGTCGACCGGCTCGCGCTCGATAGGGATGCCTGAGCCTAGTCGACCCTGCGTGAAATCCAGCAGGTCATCGACCATTCGGGTCATGCGTTTTGCGTTCGTGTTCGCGCGAGCGACGGCCTCTCGGTGTGGTTCAACCAGGTCGCGGGCGCCGAGGCTGGAGTCGGTGTCCTTCCGGATCGCTGTCAACGGCCGCCGGAGATCATCCCCGAGTACCGACAGGAAGATCTCACGAGCGCGGTCAATGTCGATACTGAACTGGGCAACCGATTCGGCGAGCATCTGGTCGATCATCTCATTGAACCGGATCATGTCCTGCAGGTCGTCTCCGTTGAGGGCGTGATCCTTGGCGCGAGACCAAAGACGCGTCACGCTCGCGCGCAGCGCGCGAAACTCCGACGTCATCTCCGCGACGGTGAACCCGCTCTCCGCTCGACCCGCACCGTGCGCGGTGGCGGCTGTGGTGGCTTCCCCTCGGCCGGGCCGGGGCGCGTTACCCTTTCCCTTGGCCATCTGTTCCGCGTCCGTCTGGGGGGTGCGAAGATCTGTCACGATCTCCCGGAGCATCGCCGTGGCGTGGTCACGAAGCTCGCTCACGTTGAGCTCATCCCCAGCCGTTCCCGAGCGCTGGGCGAAGTCGACCCAGTCCACCATGATCGCTTCCATGTTCCGCGAGATGAAATCGGACAGTCGCACGGTCGAGGTCCAAGTAAGTGGTGTGACGACAATAACGCGCGTGCCTTGCTCACCAAAAGGACTATGCGCCGCCACCGCCGGGCGGGTAGTGGCCCTAATTGAATCGTGACAATCGCGCAGGACACCCCCTCGGGAGGTACGCTGCTTACCTTAAAGGACTCCCAGCTGGAGAATTTCATGGCCACATCGACGCTCGAAGCCGCCGCACCCGTGCAGGATACGTTCCCGATCAACGGGACCGACTTCATCGAGTTCTACGTTGGGAACGCGAAGCAGTCGGCGCTCTATTACCGCTCTGCGTTCGGCTTTCAGTTCGTTGCGTACCGCGGCCCCGAGACCGGCACGCGTGATCGGGCGAGCTACCTGCTCCAGCAGGGCAAGATCCGGTTCGTGCTCACCACGGCGATCCATCCCGGCGCGAGCGACGACGCCCGGCGCATCGCCGACCACGTCTACACGCATGGCGATGGCGTGCGCGACCTCGCGCTCTGGGTCGACGACGCGCGCGATGCGTTTGCGAAGGCGGTCGAGCGCGGCGCGGAGCCGGTGCAGGAGCCGACGGTCACGTCGGACGAGAACGGCGAGGTCGTGATCGCCTCGTTCAAGATCTATGGCGAGACGATCCACTCACTCGTCGAGCGGCGGAACTATCGCGGGCTGTTCATGCCGGGCTTCGTGCCCATGACGCCGCGCTACGCGCCGCCTGCGGTCGGGCTCAAGTACGTCGATCACTGCGTTGGCAACGTGGAGCTCGGCAAAATGAACTACTGGGTGGACTTCTACGCGAACGTGATGGGCTTCCGGAACCTGCTCACGTTCGACGACAAAACAATCAGCACCGAGTACTCGTCGCTGATGTCGAAGGTGATGGCCAACGGGAACGACCGCATCAAGTTCCCCATCAACGAGCCCGCACGCGGCAAGCGGCGGTCGCAGATCGATGAGTACCTGGATTTCTACAAGGGTCCGGGCGTGCAGCACATGGCGCTCGCGACCGACGACATCATCGCGACGGTGACCACGTTGCGCGATCGCGGGGTGGAGTTCCTGAGCGTGCCCACTACGTACTACGAGGAGTTACAGGCCCGCATCGGCAAGATCGACGAGCCTGTCGATCAGCTCGCGTCGCTCGGCATCCTCGTCGATCGCGATCCCGACGGTTACCTGCTCCAGATCTTCACCAAGCCGGTCGAGGATCGCCCCACGGTGTTCTACGAAATCATCCAGCGGAAAGGCGCGAAGAGCTTCGGTGCCGGCAACTTCAAGGCGCTCTTCGAGGCAATCGAGCGCGAGCAGGAGCTCCGCGGCAACCTTTGAGGGGTGCAGGTCCTTCGCTGCGCTCAGGACGACACTGATGCCGTACTACCACACCCTCGGACAGATCCCGCGCAAGCGTCACATCGCCTTCCGCAAGCCGGACGGTGGGCTGTACGCCGAGCAGCTCGTGGGACACGAAGGCTTCACGGGCACGTCCGCGCTGCTGTATCACGTGCACCCGCCGACGACCGTCCAGTCGGTGAAGCGGGTGATGGAGCTGAAGCTCGAGGCCGACGACGACACGACCCTCCGCCACCGGCATTTCCGAACGTCGCAGATCAAGCGCGGCGGCAGCCCGACGATGGATCGCATCCCGCTGCTGTTCAAT
>JBKJMP010000468.1:0-5541 GCA_046596395.1 Gemmatimonadaceae bacterium | reverse complement strand
CCACTGACATACAGCAGTCGCTCGTCGAGCGTTGCGACCGTGGACGCGAGTGGGCGCATTACCGCCCGCGCGGAAGGCGACGCGTGGATCGTCGTCAGCACCGCTACGGCAGCGGATTCACTGTTCGTCATCGTCCCACGGACGGCCACCGGGCCTCTCGTTCGGACGAATGTGACGACGTGGCAGCACCGCACGAACGACACGGTGTTCGTCACGGTCGTCCTCGACACGCGCGGTAGCACCGTTGGCGGCGCCTCGCTGGCCGTCGATGTGGACATCCCCGGGTTTACGCTCTTGTCCAGCACGCCGCCCGGGCCTCCCGCGCCGGTGGTCAACTTCACGACGTCCGGCGTGTTTCGGATCTCCGTGGCCGCAGCGAGCGGCATGACGGGAGCCATTCCGGTCCTCACGCTCAAGTTGATCGGACGAACGACGGGCATCGTTGGGTGGCTCCGCCTGTATGCTGTCGACGTCAGCGGCGTCGACGGGCGCGACCTCACGCCGCAGTCCACTTCCACTCGCTTGCCGATGGTGATTCGATGAGCATTTCATTGGTCTTCTCCGGTGCGCGCCGAACGAGGGCCTTGGCGCCTCTCGTCGCCGTCCTCGTGGCCGCATGCACGGAGCCGAATGGCAGCGCCAGCCCTCGCAGCGCGCCGACGCCGGTGCGGCTCGCTCGGCTCGAGGTGTCCGATTCACTGGCAGCGGTCGGCGACGAGGTGGGCGTGACGGTGCGGCTGCTCGACACGACCGGTGCGAGTATCACCGCCCGGATCGCCTACGACAGCACCCTGCTCGAGTTCGTGGGCGAAAGTCCACTTGCCGACGATGGCACCCGCGTCATCAATCCCGCCTCCGGTCTCGTGCGATTCGCGGCGATTGCGCCGAGCGGTTTCGTGGACGGTCGCGCGTACGTGATGCGGTTCAGGATTCGTCGAGCGGGGGGACTCCGGTCGATGCAGCTCCTCGTTGACGAGCTGCACACGGTTGCGCGTGCGGATGCCACGACGCCACGTGCGTCGAGGACTCCATGAACGCTCGCCACGTGACGTCCGCCACGCTGGTGTCACTGTTGACGTTCGGCCTTGCGTGCTCGGCCATCCGGCAACGCGACGTCACGCCGCGCATCGATGACGTCCGTCCGGATTCCGTGACGGTGCCCGCGGGTGGGGTGGTGGAGATCGTCGTCCGGGGGCACGGCTTCGCGCCCGGGGCGCCCGGTCGGAATACCGTGCGGTTCGGGGAGCAGACCATCACCAGCGTTCCCGCCACGGAAAACGGAAAGGAGTTGCGGTTCGTCGTCCCCGATCGCGTTCCATCCGGTGGAGAGGCGGCACCGTTGCCGCTCGAGTCAGGACCGTACAGCGTGAGCATTCTTACCGACAACGGCGAGAGCAACGCGAAGATCGTGAGGGTTTACCGATGATGTCGTCGCACAACCTGGCGGCCCTCCGGGCATTCGTCGTTCTGGCCGCTGCCATCGCGCCGGTGGAGCTACGCTCGCAAGTCACCGAACGGGAAGACGTCCACGGGCGGGACGAATGGTTCTGGGACCAGCGGACCTATCCGTTTTCCGAGCGTCCGTATGCCCAGATGTCCATGCTGCGGCAATCGCTGTCCCTGCGCATGAGCATGATGACGTCGTCGTTCCATGCCCCACCGCTTGGCGGTGCGTGGCGACCGATCGGGCCGAACGGGCTCTGGGTGAACCTGATCGAATCGGGACGGATCGCGGCCATCGTGCCACCCGCCACTCCCGGTGGACCGATGTACGCCGGCACTGCGTCCGGCGGCGTCTGGCGCAGTGGCGACGAGGGCAATACGTGGACGCCCATCAGCGACGGCGAATGCGGGCTGACGACGGGAGCGATGACGTTGGATCCGTCGAATCCCTCCATCGTCTATGCCGCCACGGGCGAAGGAAACGGCGGCCTGTTCGGATGCGGCGTGCTGCGGTCCACCGACGGCGGCGGCACGTGGTCGACCGGGTCGAGCGGACTACGCTCGACCGGCGGGGGCGCCGCCACGTTCACCAGCCTGGTGGTCGATCGAACCTCGACGAACGTCCTCCTGGGCACCACGAATTTCGGGAATGCCGGCGTCGTGCGCTCCACGAACGGCGGTTCCACCTGGTCCACGGTGCTCGCGCTCGGCCCCGCCACGAGCCTCGTCGCACATCCGACGCAGGCCGGGACGTATTACGTCGGCAATCGGGTCACGACGCCGGCGAGCTCGCGCGGGGTCTACAAGTCCACCAACGCCGGTCAGGCGTGGACGCAGCTCCCACCGTTCCCGGCAACCGACGTGAATGCCATCGGTCGCGTGGAGCTCGCGATGAGCAAGGCGTCGCCGGACGTCCTGTGGGCGCTGGTAGGGGATCGCGTCACCGGCGGCATGCTGGGGCTCTTTCGGTGGGACGAAGCAACGAGCGCTTGGACCAGACTCGACGCGACCGGGGTCTCGAACTTTGGTACGCAACAGTCGTACGATCTCGTCATCGCCGTCGATCCTCGCGACGCCCGTCGCATCTACATCGCAGGCGTTCGAGCCTTTCGCTCCACCGACGGCGGCGCCTCGTTCGCCCCGATGGCGCGAGAGGTTCACGTCGACTGGCACGTGATCGTGTTCGATCGCACCGACCCCGACATCATCTGGGCCGGTACGGACGGTGGCGTGTACCGCTCCACGGATGGCGGAAGCAGTTGGGTCTCGCGGAGTGCGGGGCTCTCGGTCACACAGTTCTATCCCGGGGTGTCGGTTCACCCACGGCTAACGCGCGTGACGGGCGGCACACAGGACAACGGCACGCAGGTCTATTCGGGTACGCTCTTCTGGGACGTGTTCAGTGGAGGGGATGGTGGCTACACCGCGATCAATCACCGCGATCCGACGATCCAATGGGGTGAGACGCAGTGGTCGTTGTCATCCAATACCGTGGGCAACATCTATCGGCGCGACGCCGCTGGACTGCAGCGGCGCAGCTCGGGGATCATCACCACCGATCGCGCGCAGTTCATCCCGCCGCTGGTGATGGATCCGGTGAACCCGGCCAAGCTCTACTTCGGAACCTTTCGGCTGTATCGCACCGTGAACGATGGCATCGCGTGGACGCCCATCAGCGCCGACCTGTCGGGGGGCAGCGCGAACATCACGTCCATTGCCATCGCGCCGAGTGATACCAATACGATCTACGTGGGAACGGGGGATGGTCGTGCCCTGATCTCACGCGACGCGGGTGCAACCTTTACCGCGGCCACGGGGCTGCCAAACCGCTTCGTGACCCGCGTGGTGATTCATCCCACCGATCCATTGCGCGCAATCGTGACGGTGTCCGGCTTCGGAGTTCCGCACGTGTACGAGACCACGGACGGATTCGTCACTGCCGTGAGGAACATCTCGGGCAACCTCGTGGATGCTCCCACGAACGTGGCCGTGTACATCCCGAGTATGAACGTGATCGCCGTTGGTACCGACGTCGGCATCTTCCAGTCCGCGGACGACGGCACGAGTTGGACGCTTGGTCCCACGGGGATGCCGAACGTCATCATCCAGGATCTCGTGTACCAGTCGTCCACGGGACTGCTCGTGGCGGCCACCTACGGGCGTGGGATGTTCGCCTACACCGTGGGCACGCAAGCAGCGGTCTTGCGCGGCGATGCCAATGGCGACGGACGGATCGATGCCTTCGATGCGCTGCTGATCCAGCAGACGCTCGTGGCATCCGCGTCACCGTCGACGGGTGTCTTTCCGGGTGGTGACGCGAACTGCAACGGCACCATCGATTCTGGGGATCTCGTGCTGGTGCTGCGAACTGCCGTTGGTCTGCCGACCGCTGGCGCATGCGTCGGGGCAGTACGGTAGCTGTCGCGCCCTCTCGCTCATTCCCCCGCACCTTGGTAAGTTCGACCGGTCGGCCCCTCCCACCAGTCCTCATGGATCTCCGCGAGCAACTGCAGGCGACGCTCGGCGCGGCCTATACGCTCGAACGCGAGCTGGGCGGCGGCGGGATGTCGCGCGTTTTCGTCGCAGATGAGTCGCGTCTCCATCGCAAGGTCGTCGTCAAGCTGCTCGCTCCCGAACTCGCGGCCGGCATCTCGGCCGAGCGCTTCGAACGCGAGATCCAGCTCGCGGCGTCGTTGCAGCACGCGAACATCGTCCCGGTGCTCTCCGCGGGCGAGTCGGGTGGGCTTCCCTATTTCACCATGCCGTTCGTGGAAGGGGAATCGCTGCGGCGGCAGATGGAGCAGTCGGGCCTCTTCAGCATCGCCACTGCCGTGTCGATCCTTCGCGATGTGGCGCGCGCGCTCGCCTACGCGCACGATCGAGGGGTCGTGCATCGGGACATCAAGCCGGACAACGTGCTGATGGCAGGTGGAGCCGCGGTGGTCACGGATTTCGGGATTGCCAAGGCGATCTCCGCGTCGCGAACGACGGCCGGGGCAACGCTGACCCAGATGGGCACCTCCATCGGCACGCCGGCCTACATCAGTCCCGAGCAGGCGGCCGGCGACCCCGACGTGGATCATCGCGCGGACCTGTACTCGTTCGGCTGCATGGCGTACGAGCTCCTTGCGGGACGTCCGCCGTTCGTGGGCAAGACCCCACAGCGCCTGCTTGGCGCACACATGAGCGAGGTCCCGCAGGACATCCGCGAGCTGCGCCCGGATGTTCCGAACGCGCTCGCCGACATCGTGATGCAGTGCCTCGAGAAGGAGCCCGACGCTCGGCCGAACCGGGCAGCCGACGTCCTCGCGCAGCTCGATGGGGCGGCGAGCAGCAGTGGGCAGCCGACGATGCCGGGGATTCTCCTGGGCGGACGGCGGATGTTCGTCCGGGCGCTGGCCGTCTATGCGGCAGCGTTCGTGGTCGTCGCAGTGCTTGCGAAGGCGGCGATCGTGGCCATCGGGCTTCCGGACTGGGTCTTTCCGGGCTCGCTGGTGGTGATGGGACTCGGGCTGCCCGTGGTGCTGCTCACCGGATATGTCCACCACGTGACGCGCCGCGCGATGACGTCCACGCCGGCGATCACCACCGGGGGCTCGTCGCGTCCGCACGGGACGCTGGCGACCATGGCGCTGAAGGCGAGCCCCCATCTGTCGTGGAAGCGCACCACGATGGGCGGCATCTATTCCGCCAGCGCGTTCATCGCGCTGATCGGCATCTACATGATCCTGCGCGCGCTCGGCATAGGGCCGCAGGGGTCGCTCTTCGCCCAGGGCGCCCTCGCCCGCAACGAGAAGATCGTCGTCTCCGACTTCAGCTCGACCAGCGCGGATACCACCCTCGCGCCCACCGTCACCGAGGCGTTCCGCACCAGTCTCGGCCAGTCGCAGGCGTTGCTGGTCATGTCGCCGCAATCGGTGCGCGACGTGTTGCAACGCATGGGAAAGGGAAGCATGCGCCGCGTGGACCTCGCGACGGCACGCGAGATCGCGACGCGCGAGGGGCTCAAGGCGCTCGTCGACGGTCGCGTCATCGAGGTCGGAGGCGCCTATACGATCTCCGTGGATCTCGTCTCCACCCAGACGGGCGAGCCGCTGG
>JBKJMP010000040.1:0-9389 GCA_046596395.1 Gemmatimonadaceae bacterium | reverse complement strand
AGGACGAGAGGACGAGAGGACGAGAGGACGAGAGGACGAGAGGACGAGAGGACGAGAGGACGAGAGGAACTACGCTCTCGTCCTCTTTTTACGTTCGTCCTCTCGTCCTCTTCTTCTGTTTCCTCTCGTCCTCTCGCCCTCTCGCCCGGTAGTCGGTAGTCGGTCCCCGGTGCGCACTTTTCCCGCACCCGGGGTATTACTGAGCAACCACACGCCCGGAGGGAGCATGTCCAAATTTCAGTTTGCGCTGAGCTCCGGTCCTGAAGCAATCCGTCAGGCCGGGGTCGTGGAAAGCGAATCATTCGATGCCGCAGTCCAGTTGCTCGGCGAGAAGATTCCCGTGCAGGTTGGCGATTGGCTCGAGATCGGCGTGCATGGATTTCCGCCGGCGCGCTATCGCTGCGCTGGCGCGGTGAGAAGCCGTCCGATCTGGGTGCCCGAGGGACGACAGGCAGCCTGACGGCCGGAACACCGGTGGGTGAAGCAAGAAGGGTCGCTGCGAACGCAGCGACCCTTCTTGCTTGGGGGTTTCCGGGGACCAGTGTCCGGTTCAAAAGACGCGTTTGGGGTTGAGGGTCGGGAGCTCTGGGTGGGGCGTCTGCACGCCGGGTTAGGAGTTAGGGGTGAGGGGTTCGACTCCGTACTTTCCTCACGGGCCACCCCGGACCCCAAACCCCAAACCCGGTTTGCAAACCCCCAACCCAGAGCTCCGTACCCTCAACCCCAGACCCGGCCCTAAGGGTTTAGCCAGTATGCCCACTTGATAAGGAAAGTGTTGTTTGGGTGGTCCTGGAATACGTTGCGATAATCGCGGGCAAAGTCATAGTTGCCGACATATCCTGGATCGTTCGGCGTGAGGTAGTTGCTCCGCCCCTGCTGCCACACCACGAATAGCGTGCTCCCCGGGCGATACTCGTAGCGCACCACGGCGTTCGAGTTGAACTGGCGGAAGTTGAAGCCGTCGAAGATGCCGTTCCGGTTGCGGTAGCTCTTGAATCGCTCCGCGTAGTTCTCCGCGCGCGGATTCGCGATCTCACGCTGGTCCGCGTACGTCCCCTTGGACTCGTAGGGCTGCGCGTAGAACTGGAACGAGAGGTTGGGCGTTGCCGTGAAGTTCAGGCGGGTGCTCAGGCTCACCGTCGTCTGGTCGAGCCGCGCGAAGGTGTAATGCGTGGTGTCGCTGCCCACGGAACCGTAGGTCCCGTAGTACTGCGAGTCGTCACCGTTGCGGCTGTACCCCGCGCCCAGTGATGCCGAGAAGCGGCTCGAGAGGCGGAAGCTGAGGCTGGGGTCGAGGCCGGCGTAAAAGGAGCGGCCCCCGTCGGACTTGCTTCCGCTGAACCAGAGGCCCGCGGTGATCGGCCGGCGGTTATCGCTCTCGATGCCGCCCCACATGCTCCGGCTCGGCGAATTGCGAATGGCCGGACCGCCCCGCGCAGCGCGGTCGCTGTATGACGTGTGATATCCGTTCAGGTTGAACCCGATGTGGGTCCACATGAAGTTCTTCCACTGAACGTGGTTGTTGTGGTTCAAGCCGTTCCCCAGGACCAACCCTTCGGTGGTCCACGTTTCGGACGCGTTGAAGTTGAAGAAGGCACGCTGGTACAGCCGCGTGGGCTTGTTCAACTGCAGGGCGAACCAGTTGCGGAACTGCTGCTCGTCGGCGCGCTGCTGGTAGCCCACGTCGTTCGTCTCGAAGCCGGGGGAGAATCGCTGGTACACGCTCTGGAATCGGGTGACGCCGCCGCCGAACTTGCTGAACGAGATGCGCTCCGCGTCGCCGCGCAGCGTGGTGCGGGTCGGATCGTACGCGATGCCGTCGTCCGGCCGCTGGTAGGCGTGGACGGTGTTCGTCTGGAGCGCAGCGATCGCCTGGGCAGAGCCGCGCACCTCGCTCATCGCGGCGAAGGTGCGGAGCTCATAGTTCCTGTTGAACAAGCGCCGGCGGAGATCGATGCCGCCGCTGTACGCGCCGTCGCGGAGGTAGGGGCTCGAGTTGATGTCGAGCGAACGGTTCACGCTGGTGAGCATGATGCCCATCTCGCCCTGTCCATCCGAGCGATCCTTCTGCACGCGAACGACGGCGTAGTTCGTCCGCGGCTCGATCTCCGCGATCGCGCCATGCATCGTGCGGACGCCGTCCACTTCCTTCGTTAGCGCGTTGAGCACGCCGATGGAAATGCCGTTCGCGAGACGTCCGGTGACCTTGCCCGCCGCGGCGATGGGCGTCGCTGTCGGGCTCGATGCGTCACCATAGCTCCCGGCGAGCTGCGGGCTGCGACCGATGCGGCGCGAGTAGAAGAGCCCCGTGCAGCCGCTGTCGATGTCGCCGCAATTGGTGTTGAAGTTGAAGATGCCGGCGCCCTCGAGGAAGAACGGGCGGCGCTCCTCGAAGAAGGTCTCGAACGCGGTGAGGTTGAGCTGTGCGGGGTCCGCTTCCACCTGCCCGAAGTCCGGGTTGATCGTCGCGTCGAGCGTGAGGTTCGACGAGAGCCCGTACTTCACGTCGGCGCCGAGCGTGACGTTGCTGGGATGCTCGTAGCGGCTGACGCCACCGGGGCGGGCGGCACCGAAGTCGCGCGTGCTGTTCTTGATGACGGTGTACGGCAGGATCTCGAGCCGGCGCGGCGTCGGCAGCTCGCCGATCCCCGACAATTCGCCGGCCTGGGACACGTAGCCCTGCACGCTGCGCTTGAGCAGCGGCCACGAGAGGCGCTCACCCGTGCGGGCGATGTCGCGCACGATGAGCAGGCCGAAGGTCTTCTCGCTGCCCGGCGCGAACCGGATCTGGCTGAACGGGATGCGGAACTCGGCGACCCAGCCCACGGAGTCGATCACCGTGGCCACGTCCCAGACCGCGTCCCACGAGTCGTCTTCATTATTGTCGTTCGATACGTAGAAGTCGCGCTTCACCCCCGCCGGATTGGTGATGAACTGGAAGGCGGTCTTGTTGTCGTTGTACGAATCGATCACGAGCTTGAGCTGCTCGGACTGGGTGCGGACATCGCGCCGCGATAGAAGCGCGATGATGCTGTCGGGCGCGGGATCGAACATGCGCGCGAGGACATACAGGTAGCGGTCGTCGTAGGTGACGCGCACTTCCGTCCGGAAGCGGGAGACCTTGCCCTCGTTGGGCTCGTACTCGAGGAACTGGTCGATCAGCTGCGCGGTTGCCCACGCGGGATCGTCCGTGCGCCCGTCGAGCACCGGGGCGACGGTTGCACGCGACGCGCTGGCGGCGTTGGCGGTGGCCCGCGGCTCGGAGGTGCTGACGGCTCCGCGAGCCCCGCTGGCGGTGGTCGCGACGGACTGCGGTGGCTGGGCGGCTGCTGGGGCGGAAACGACGACCAGTGCGGCCAGCACTACGGAAAGCGGGCGGAACATGAGGCGATCCGTGTGGAGGATGCAGGTCAGACAGGCCGATCGCGGAAAGGGTTGAAAATTCCGCAAGTACAACTGTAGAGACGACCCGTTTTCCGTTTTGCGTTGTCCGTTCTGTGTGCACGAACCCGTTTTCCGTTCTCCGTTTTCCGTTCCACGTTCCCTGTTCCCTGTTCCCTGTTCCCTGTTCCCTGTTCCCTGCCCTTGTATCTTCCGGCCGCACCCTCACCGACCCGACATGCCGCTCCGCCCCGCTCTCACGACCCTCGCCGCCGCGCCCTCCACCACCACGGTTCGCAAGCTCTGGAAGGCCCTCACCCCCGCCGAGCGGGCGCAGGCAATCTCGGCGTCGCTCGATGATGATTCGGAGGGGTGGGCCAAGAACACGACGCGAAACGCGGTCGCGGCGGCGCTGAGATTCCGCCCGCAGACGGTGGCCTCATGGCCCCGCCCCAAGCTGGTGAGCGAGGCGGCGCGGCTGCCGATCGACGATGCCCAGCTGCTCAGCGGGTATCTCGTCGACCTGCACCTCGGTCACCGCCGGCCCATGATGGGGGCGTTTCTCGATACCCTCGGCATCGAGAACGACGAAGGGCGGATCGATTCCGAGACGGTGACGGTTCCGGAGCAGGATGCGGAGCGGTTGGCCGCGGCGGCAGACGATCTCGCGGGGCGGTTTCCCGAGGAGGAAGTGGTGACGTACTTCCTCACGCTACTGCTTCAGGATTCAACCATCTGGGCGGGGATCATGCCGTGGCTCGAGAAGAGCGCGAGCGTGAGCATCCAGCAATGAGCAGTCCGAGCTCTGTGCTCGAGCTGAAGCTGAAGCTCAGAGCTCTTGCCTGCTCAATGCTCGAGGCTCACGCTCCTGCTGTTATTTCCGGACGAGTTGGGAGAACGCGATTCCGTCTGGCGAGGCGCCAACCGCCCCTAGTCCAACCACCTTGAGCGTCGCCAGGTTGACCGCGACAACCTGATTCGCCCCGTTCAGCGTGACGTACGCGATGTCCCCGATCGGATCGAAGGTCACCCCTTCTGGTGCCGGTCCCATTGGCGCGCCCTGTGCGCGGGGCTGAACCGTCACGCCGGTCTCCTTATCGAGGTCGATCTTGCCGAGCAGGCGATTCGACCCGACTTCGTACATGAAGATCGTGTGGAGAATCGGATCGTTGACGACCGCCACGCGGCCCGTGCGCGAGATGCCGATGCGGTACGGGAAGCCGAAGCCAGTGATGGTCGCGACCTTCTCCCCCTTCTCCGTATCGATCACCGTCACGGTCTTCTCGGTATTGCTGCCCACCCAGACGAGGATGCCGCCAGGGGTCGTCGCGATGCCCTCGTCGTTCGGGGCAGCCGGCAGTGACCGCACCGTGCGACGAGCCTCGAGGTCGAACTCCGTGATGTTGCCGTCGGCGATGTTGGCGGTCCAGGCGCGCTTGCCATCGCGACGCACAGCGACCATGTGCGACCCGCGGGCATTCGTCGCGAGCGCGGTGTCCACCTTGCCACTGGCGAAATCGACGATCAGGAGGCGCTGGGTGGCCTCGCTCGTCACGACGAGCTTGCTGCCCCCCTGGGTGAACACCGCGCCATGGGGCCGGCGATATTCACCCAGGTCGATCGTGCGGGTGACGACCGGCGTTGCCGCGGCGAGGTCGATGACTTTCAACGAGTTGCCGACCGACTCACGATTGCCGTACATGGTGACCACCGCCCAGCGGCCATCCGGTGAGACGGCGGCTTCGTGCGGGCCTGGTCCGAGGTCGAGCGTGGTGATGGTCTTGAGCGTGGCGGCGTCGAGGATCGTGGCGCTTCCTCCGGCCTGATTGGCCACCACGAGAATGCCGGCGCGAGCTGGCGCGTCGGGCCTGGCGTTCTCGATCACAACGTTGCGCCGCGCGGAATCGCTCGCCCCGATCGGCGGCCGGCGCTCGCCCGGGCGCGTCTCCGGCTCGGGCGTGTTGGACGACGCACACGCCGAAGCGAAGGCGAGAATCAGGAAGAGCGAGGAGCGCGTCGTCATCGGCGGTTGGGAACGGTCGGAGTAGGTGGCTGCAACTTATAGGACACCGGGCACGGATCTTACCCCATTCAGGGCGCGATGGCTTCGGGCAGGTGTACGGTGAACATCGTGCCTACCCCCACCTGACTCGTCACTTCCACGCGCGCACCGATCAGCTCGGCGAAGGTCTGCACGATCGAGAGGCCGAGCCCGGTGCCGCCGAACTCGCGGCGGGTGGAGCTGTCGCCCTGCTCGAACGGCTCGAAGATCTTCTGCAGGCGATGACCGGGAATGCCGACGCCCGTGTCGCGCACGATGATCTCGCGAGGAACGCCCGACTTGGCGTCTGCGGTGACACACACTACCACCTCACCGTCCTCGGTGAACTTGATCGCATTGCCGACGAGGTTGATGAGGATCTGCCGCAGCTTGCCGGCATCGGTGACGATCGGCTCGATGTGATCGGGCAGCTCGCGTCGCAGCGTTACCCTGCGCGCGTCGGCGTTGGACTCGAGCATCGCGAGCGTCTCGTCCACAATGGCGTCCACGGATACGACGTCGTGCTCCATCTCCATCCGCCCCGCCTCGACCTTCGCGACATCGAGGATCTGGTTGATGACCGAGAGGAGATGCATCCCGTTGTCTCGAATGCGCTCGAGGTAGAGCTGCCCGCCGGGCTGCGCCTTGCTCAGCAGCACGCGCGAGAACCCGATGATCGCCGTGAGTGGCGTGCGGAGCTCGTGGTTCATGCGCGTCATGAACTCGCTCTTCATCTGGTTCGCCGACACCGCCGCATCCTTCGCCAGGCGCAGCGCGTCCTCCACCGATTTCCGCTCGGCGATGTCGTGCCAGACCGCGAGCATCACGTTGCGCCCGTGCAGGCGCAGCGGCGTGAGCGTGACCTCGACGGGGAACTCCGTGCCATCCTCACGGCGGTGGATCCACTCGAAACGGTGGTTGCCCGTGATGCGCGCGCGCTCGCGCATCTGCCCGCCCACCACCACGGAGAGCCGGCCATCGGGTTGGCGCAACGGCGAGAGCTCGGCAGGTCGCTTCCCCACGAGCGTCTCGCGCTTGGCGACGCCGAGCATGTCGAGCGTGACCTGGTTGCAGTCGATGATGCCTTCAGCGTCGTAGATCATGTGCGCATCGGACGACCGCTCGAACAGGAGCCGGAACCGTTCGTCCGACGCTTCGCGCTCGGTGATGTCGAGTCCCACCGCGATGTAGCCGTCTACGGGCTCACCGCGCGCCGCGCGGAGCGGCGCGATGTTCCAGAGCACCAGGTGCCGCTCTCCGTTCCCGTCCTTTACGGGGCCGACGACGTTGCGAATCGACTCGCCACGCAGCACGCCCTCGATCTCGGTGCGCATCCGCTCGCGATGCTGCGGGGAGACGAACGACTCGATGTACTCGCGGCCGATCGCGTCACCTCGCTTCACGCCGTAGAGACGCTCGGCTTCGGGATTCCACTCGAATACGTGTCCGTCCGAGGTGATGCCGACGATCACGCTTCCCGCGGTCTCCACGAGCGAACGGAAGAGCGCCTGCCCGCGCTCGAGCGCCTCCGCCTGCGAGAGCAGTTCGTCGTTCTGCATCGCGAGCGCGTGCGCCTGGGTGGCGCGCTCCTCCTCACGGTGCCGGTCCTCCGTGACGTCCCGAAACACGGTGACGGCGGCGTGGGGAACGTCGCTGCCGGCGCGGTAGAGGGGGCTCGTGTAGGTGCGGAGGAACTTGAGACGCCCGTCCTTCATCGGCGTCGCCACCACGGTCCCGGACATCGGCTTCCCCGACTGAATCGTGCGCCGGCTCGGAAGGTTCTCCATGCCGAGTGGCGCACCGTGCTCGTCGAGCAATCCGCGCGCGATATCCTCGAAGGCGGCCGCCGTGGCGTCCGCCGGAAGGTCGAGAATGTCGATGGCACAGCGATTCCAGAGGAGTGTTTCCCCCGCCGCACTGACGAGCAGGAGGCCGTTCGGCATGGCGTCGAGCACGGCGCGCGTGCGCGACTCGCTCTCCTCCAATGCCAGGATGGTCGCCCGCAGGTGATCCTGCGTCGGCTGGACCGCGATGCGGGCGCCAAAGGCCAGTGCGAGGAGGAGCAGGATGACGCATGCTGCCTCAAGCTGCACGAGGCGATCGACGTCGTTCACCCATTCGCGCTCGAGCTTGTCCGCGACATCCTCGACGACGACGGCGAGCCGCCGCTGCTGGACGAGCAGCGAATCGATGTCGCCGGGCGACGCCTCCCTTTGTGACACCAGCTCCGATCCGCGCTTCACGGAATCCTGGAGGGCGACGAGCGTCTCATAGTCGCGCGCGGCCGTGCTGCCGGGCTGTATGACGGCATCTTGCGAGCCGATGGCGCGCAGCTGTTGCGACGCGGCGCGGAGCTCCGACACCGTCGCGCCAATGCGCGGGCCCCACAGTGCGCGCTCCTCTGGCGGGGCGCCCCGCGCGAGCAGCGTTTGGGCGATGAGCCGCTCACTCAGCATCCGCTGCCGGCCAGCGACGTTCATGCGCGCGCCGTCAATACTTCGGCGCGACGTCTGCGCCACCAGGAGGCCGAGCAGGGCGACGGCGACGGCGGTGACGGCGAGCACCGTGACGCTGTAACGCCGCCCGAATCCACGAGCTGATCTTGCGGAGGTCATCGTACAGGGACACCCGATGACTCGGGACGTCACACTGCCGGTCGGGCCGTCGGGGGCGACGAGGTCGCCAGCGCCCGACTGTCCGAAGGTCAGTCCACTACACCTATCTCGAGTAGTGCGTCGGCGGTTAGGGAACGCCAGTTGCTTGGGTAGTTCCAGATGCGCCGCACGCATTCCCTCGAGTTGAGGACGAGGCAGCGCTTCGCCCGCGCCCAGGACTGCGGTGTCGGCACTTCGCGCACCGTCCACTCCACGCCTGCATTGTCAATCACGACGTGCGGATACTGCTCGTCGGCCGCGCCCCCATGGGCTGGGAAGACATGACCATCTGCATCTACACTCCAGGACACCAGATCACCTGCGGCTGTGCTGGTGAGGCCACCTGTCGGACTCATCATGTGGTGGCAGCTGCTTGTCATCGATTTCACCTCATGGAAGCTTCGTGCCGCATGCACGTCCTGCGCACTGAATGCCGGAAACACGCTGCCCGGTGGCGACGAGAGCCACCGGGCAGGCGTTTGAGCGTTGCTCGCGTGAAGGCGGCGGCGGCTCCACGGACACGACTAATTCAAATTGCGTGCCTCGCTCAGATTCCGCCGAGCAGGTTGTCGATGCGCTTTTCGGCGGCATCCATGGCGCGGCCTTCGAGGATGGAGCGCATGAGGTCGTCCACCTCGCGCTCGAAGTCGTTGGGGAACTTTCGGTTCTCCGGGAAGCGCAGCACGGCGCCGATGACGAGCGGGAAGTGCGGCTCCGATTCGCTCGCAGCGTCATCCTCGTCGTCGCCCTCAGCGACCGTGTCTTCATATGACGCGCCGACCGAGGTGGCCCAGGGCTCCTGCTGCTCTTTCTCGTCCTCGGGGGAGACGCTCTCCTGGATCGCCTGCATGGCGCGCTCGGGGAGGAGGGCGCTGAGCTCGCCTCGCACACCGCCATCCTCTTCCCACGCTGCGCCGACGACGATGACCGGCTCACCGAAGGCGTCGCTGGCGAAGAACGCCTCGACGAGCTGGGCGGGGTAGGCATTTACGGCGAGGAGGACGGGCTTGGCGCCGGCACGCGTGAAGGCGACGGGCTGCTCCCCGGGGGCGGCGCCGGCGCGGTCCACGCGTTCGATGCGGAGGAGGAGGGGCTCCGGGACGATGAACGTCAGCGGACTCTCCTTCGTGAAGACGGCCTTGTCTGGGTCGTTACTCATACATGGAAAATACTCAGCGCGGGCGCGGAACGAGCCACGGAACGCGTGCAGCGTGCGGCGGACGGTCGCGGTACGCGACGGCGCCACGGAACCCGTGCGGCGTGCGGCGGACGGTTGCGGTACGCGTCTGCGCCACGGAACGCGTGCGGCGTGC
>JBKJMP010000191.1:0-5350 GCA_046596395.1 Gemmatimonadaceae bacterium | reverse complement strand
CGCGGACGACTCCGGAGGAGATCGAGGAGCGCTGCGATCCGCGGACCGAAGCGCTCCTCGATCTCCTCCGGAGTCGTCCGCGTATCCTCGACCGTGTCGTGCAGCACCGCCGCACAGAGGACGTCCACATCCGTCACCCCGCCCACCACCGCGAGCTGCCGAGCAACGCTGATGGGGTGATTGATGTAGGGAATCTTGTCTCCGCCCTTCCGGTAGTAGCCCGTGTGCCGGGTCGCCGCGAAATGGAGTGCATCGAAGAGCACATCCATCATCGGCTACCTCCGCGTTTCGCTTTTCCTTCCAGGTCGCGTCCTCGCCCAGCCGACTCGGCTACCGAGAAGGAACGCTTGAGCTGCATTGCATCCATCCGAACCTCCGCGTAATTGGGTACCTCCTCGCGCAGCGTCATCGCCAGCGCGAGGAGCTCATCGTCGTCCCCTGCATACTCCTCGATGTGACGTGCCGTATCGACGAGCGCGCATCGCGCCCGGTCGAAGTCACCGTAGCGATTGGCCTCCGTCGCGCCCGCACGGGCGCGCCCCGCATACACCCGCGCCGTCTCGCGATCGACCGCACGGTCCCTCGGCTGGACGTCGTTCTCCGCATGACTTGCGTACGTGAACGTCACACTCCCCGCGACGTCCAGCGAGTCGTCGGATGCGCCGAGCAGCGCGGCGGAGAGGACCTGCCTATCACTTTCCTCACCGTGCGGGAACGTGACGCGGATGACGAGGTCGAGCACCTGGCTGGACACGAGATCACCCAGCTCGACCATCAGGGTGCTGCGGCTGTTGGCTCGCCGGGAGCGGAAGCTGTTCAGGACGTCCGCCTGCACCCCACGCGGGAGCGAGAGCGAGAGCTTCGCCTGCGGCACCACGACGTCGAGCGCCTCGCCCAGTTCGCTCGCGATGAGATCCGGAATCTGCGTGGCGCGCGAGATGAAGTAGAAGTTCCCGCCTCCGTCGTGCGCGATGTCTCGCAGCAGGTGCTCGTCGAAGTCGGCACCAACTCCGAACGCGGAGGTTGTGATGCCGCGCCGGCGCAGTCACCCGCATGATGCACAAGCGTGGCGTGGTTGGTTTCACCGTGGTTCGCCTGACCATCGGTGAGCAGCAAGGCGCGGGAGATCATCCCGTCGGCGAGGTACTCCGCGAGCTGCTCGCACCCGCGCATCCAGCCGGCGCAGAGGTCGGTGCTGCTCCGCGACTGCACGCCGCGCAGTGCGCGGCCCGCGGCGTTCTTCGCCTCCGCTGTCGCGCGCGCCGCCGGCAGGAGTACATCGACCTCCGTGTCGAAGGTGACGATGCTGAACCGGTCGTTGGGGCCGAGCAGCCGGATGGC
This sequence comes from Gemmatimonadaceae bacterium, assembly GCA_046596395.1. Lineage (GTDB taxonomy): Bacteria > Gemmatimonadota > Gemmatimonadetes > Gemmatimonadales > Gemmatimonadaceae > AG11. The sequence goes on along the minus strand of JBKJMP010000191.1, from coordinate 4,009 downwards.
GCTGATGATCGCTTGCTTGGCGAGTTCGAGCTTGTTCTCGCCATCCATCGAGCCCGATCGGTCAAGCACGAATGCGACGTTGACTGGGAGGCGGCCATCGCGATTCCGCGCGGGTGATACGGCGATGGACGCGAGCACGTAGCGGACGCTCGCGCCGCGAGCGCGGATAAGGCTACGGTCGGTGAGCAGGGAAAGGGTGGTCATCGTTCCTCCGTGAAGATGTCGCGAGCGGCGTCGATCAGCCGGTCTACCTGCTTGTTCTCCGCGCGTGAGAGCGGGCGGCGAACGTGGAGCTCGATGTCCCTGGCGAGCGTGATGCGCTCCCACTGTGAGCGTTTCGGGGATGCCGCTGTCTGGGGCGACCCGTAGCGCGGCGCGTCCTCATACACAGTGGCGCCACCCTCTGTCAGTCGCTTGCCCTTCAGGACATCGCGGATGTAGTCACGCGCGCTCGGCGCCGGCGTTCCGCCGGCGGGGTCGGACGTACGCGCATCGCCGCCGCCCTCGAGGACGCGCCGTATTTCCGATAATGGCAGATGCTCGCGCTGAAGCCGCTTGATGAACATCAGGCGCTCGACGTGCTCTTCGGTGTAGTGTGCGCCGGGCCCTCGCCCCTCGGGAGCGGCTAGCAGCCCCTGCTGGATGTAGTAGCGCACCGTGCGGATGCTGACGCCGGCGCGGTCGGCGAGCTCGGGCAGGTCGATGGGGGTGCTGAAGAGGTCCATGAGCCTATGGTAACAGTGATACGTTACACTGTCAATATGCCGCCGTACGTGTCCCGGGGCGCCATCGCATCCGCAACCGTTCGCCGCACGCCGCACGCGTCCCGGGGCGCCGTACGCCGACGTCGCTGTAACCGCGTTGGATGGAACGGGGGCAACCCATGCTACTGCCAGATGGTGAATTCGGCTGTCCCGCCTTACCATTCTGCACAGGAGGTAATACCATGGCGCACCCGATGCGTACACTTTCGTTCAAGGTCTCCGTCGAACTCGACAATGCGTTGACAGCTCTCGCTCGGCGGCGTGGGGCAAGTCGCTCGGCACTCGTGCGCGAGGCCATCGAGGCGCTCGCGAGTGACGGCCGACGGTCGGTGACGGACTTCGTCGATGAGTTGGCCCAATCGGTTGATGGACCCGCGGATCTCTCCACGAATCCACGGCACATGAGGGGGTATGGGAAGTGACGCGGGTGTTCGTGGACACGGGACCCTTCGTCGCGCTCCTCAACCGTCGTGACCGCCACCATGCATGGGCCCGCGAGATGTTTTCCACGCTGGGGCCTCCGGTCTACACCTGTGAAGCGGTCATCTCAGAGACCTGCTTTCTGCTGGGGAGGAGTGGAGGGGAGCACGCGATGCTCGACATGCTTTCCCACGGCATCGTGAAGGTGGACTTCCGGATGGCCTTGGAAATCGATGCACTTCGCACGCTGATGCTAAAGTTCTCGAACGTCCCAATGTCCCTCGCGGACGCATGCCTCGTCAGGATGAGCGAGCTCGAGCCCGACAGTGTCGTCGTCACGCTCGACGGCGACTTCCGCGTTTATCGCCGAAATCGTAGGCACGTCATTCCCACGATCACGCCTACTGCGCGTCGGCGCGGATCCTGAACTCTGGGCGGGCGACATCGACCGCACGCTCGACTCGTCGCCATGATCGCCCGCGCGCGTAGTGGTGGTGCCGATCGGGAACAAGGCGTAGGAGGCACCTGAGCCCAGCACGGTTGCGACGCTACATCGCGTCGTCCCACGGCTCCACATCGTCCACGAGTTCCTGCCCCTTCCGCCCGCGCACCTTCGGCTCGATGACCGCCGAATCCTCCGCGAGAAACACCCCGCCTGTGCGCAACCGCTTGAGCAGTGCCGAGCGAGCCGCGGGAGGGGAGGGAGGAAGCTCGAAGATGGTCGGTGCAAGACGCCGCGCCTTGCCGCCCAGCAGCTCGGCGACGCGCGATGCGGACTCCTCGTCGGCGCACTCGATCAGCGCCGCCGTCCTGATGCGTGCCCGCCGAACGCTCGCGATCCAGCCCGTGATCTCACGCTCCACGTTCTTCGGCAGCGGCTTGCTCGACGCGATGCGCAGTGCGGTGATGACGGCATCCGTCGTCGCGCCGCCTTGCGCCGCGGCCAGCACCGATGCTCGCGTAATTCGGAACGTGAGTCCGGGTGCTACACCCACGCGTTGCGCGAAGCGCGCAATCTGCGCCTCGAGCGCGGGCGCCGCGCCGAGAAATACCACGTCGAAATTCGGCTGCACCACGAGCTCGGCTACCTCGTCTACGCCGTACTCGAAACTGTCCGCGGCGCCGAGGATGTAGCGGCCGACGTCGGTCAACGAGAAGCAGAGCGATCCGTCCGACAGGAGACCGACGGCGGCGCCGCCGGTGGCGACGAGCCGCATCGCGAGAAACTTGTGGAGGCACGCCTGCCACAGCGGCGGGAACGTCTCGCGCGGATCGGCGGCGCCGAAGTACATCATGCCGCGGAGATCCTCGGCCGAGTACGACGTGTGCGCGACGAAGGGATTGGCGGAGCGGGTGTGGTAGTCGAGAAACTGCGCGAGCGACACGTAGTGGCCGGACGTGTCGAGAAAAGCTTTCGTGATCGCAATCCTGAGCTTGATGCCAGTGGGGGGCTTGTAATACGGCAGCGTATAGGGAAAGAAGCCGGCCGCCTGCGAGGCGTCGTATGCGCCTGGCGGATTCACCTCCTCTGACTTTCGCGCGGGAGACGTCAGTTGCTCGAGCCTGTTGCGCGGCGCCTGTGCCAGCCACTTCAGCCCCGCGGCCGTGACTTCGAGGTGCGGATTGCCCTCCAGCATGCGGATGCGCGCCAAGCCTCGTATCTGAAGCTCGCGCGCGGCGCCGTCCACGCGGGGGAATTCACGTTCCGACACCACTTGCGCGAACCAGGGCGGCAAGGCGACCAGCCGCTGCTCGATGTCCACCCGCGTCCGCGCGAAGACGAGCCTGTCGTTCGCGCGGAGACGCACCGGCTCCGCCGCAATGGCTGCGAGCACCGCGGTCATGTCCTCCATCTGCGCGGCGAAGACGAAGGTCTCGAGCGGCGTCACTGGCGTGGGTGGCGTCGCGGCCGGACGCGTGAGCTCACGCACAGCGTCCGGCCAGAGTCCGACCACGGGCTCGAGGTCGGCACCACGCATGCCGGCAAAGATCACCATCGTGCGGAGGCCGAGGTGCAGTCCGCCGGCGAGATGTGACAGCCCGGGCTTTGCATAGCGCTCGACGAGCTCGCGCAGGGGCATGCCGCCCGGCGTCTCGAGTAGCGCGTGGGCAAGCTGTTGAAGATCGTGAATCCTATCCATCGAACCGTGATCGATGCGCATCCCGCGCGCACCGACCCACGCCGTGATCTTCGGCGCCGTTCGCGCATTCAGGAGATCGCCGGCCCACGTATGCCGAGCGACGCGCTGCGCAACGCTATGCCGATTCGGCATTCCGGAGCCGAGGACGACGATGTCCTCGTTGGTGAAGTGCTCCGCCATGTAGTCCATGAGCTGAGCAGGCGTGGGGTGATCGAAGACGGGATGGCGGTCCATCGCTCGCAGGACCTTCACCAGCTCGCGCTGGTCGTCTCCGACGAAAACGCGCTTGTGCGCCGCGTCGTACTCGGGAATGCCGGTGGCGACGATGCTCTCGAGGTGTGCCCCTAATTTGTGCGAGGGTATGTACCCGTGGGGCTTGAGCTCGTCGAGCATGACTCGGCGCGCGGGAAGCAGAAGGCCGTCCCAGCGCCGAAGGCCGACGAGGACGCTGACCCAATCGACGTCGAACAGCTTCATGCGGCTGGTGCGTCCTCGATCTCGTACTCGTATCCCTGCTCGCACAGGAAGAGCTGGCGCTTGAGCGCGAAGTCCTGCTCCACGGTATCGGCGGTCACGATACTATAGAAGTGGGCTTGGTTGTCGCCCGCCTTGGGCCGGAGGATGCGGCCGAGGCGCTGTGCTTCCTCCTGGCGAGATCCGAACGTGCCGGAGATCTGGATGGCG
>JBKJMP010000123.1:0-16265 GCA_046596395.1 Gemmatimonadaceae bacterium | reverse complement strand
GCGATCCTGAACGACGACGACCTCGCCACCCGCCTTCAATTCATCCTGAACGCCGCAGGGGCCGTGCCCGGTCCCTTCGACTCGTGGCTCGCGCTCCGCGGCACGAAGACGCTCCATCTCCGGATGCCCCGTCATGATGAAAACGGCCGCCAGATTGCCGCGTGGCTTGCCGAGCGTCTGGGCTTTGAGCGCGTGATCTACCCGGGACTGCCGTCACACCCACAGCACGAACTGGCCAAGAAGCAGATGAGCGGATTCGGCGGGATGATCTCCGTCGAGCTCGGCACCAAGGAGAAGGCAAATGAAGTGCTGAGCCGCTGTCGGCTCTTCTCCCTCGCCGAGTCCCTCGGCGGAGTCGAGAGCCTCATCAGCCATCCAGCCTCGATGACCCACGCGAGCGTCGACATCGGCCGTCGTGCCCAATTGGGGATCACGGAAGGCATGATCAGGCTGAGCTGCGGTGTGGAGGACGTTGGCGACCTGCTGGCGGACCTCGAACACGCCTTTCACGTGGTATAGGGAGGTCAGGCCCGCCACCGAGTTTGACACCTTCACCGGGCGGGCGCCGTAGGCACAGCACAACCCGTACAGGAGTACCACCCGCCATGCCCACCCCGCTTCCGCAAATCTCGAGTCGCGCCTGGGAGCACCCGGCCGATCGCGCGGCGCTGAACACGCTGCGCGCCATTCCCGGGTTCGATGAGATCGTTCGCCAGGTGGCGACGTTCGTCACCGAGCGCCGCGTACGCCAGATTTTCCTCGCCAATGCGGTGCAGGTGAATCCGGTCCAGCGTCCGAAGCTCGATGCCCTGCTGACGGACGTCTGCACCACGATGGATTGGCCAAAGCGCCCGGAACTCTACGTCACGCAGTCACCAAAGGTGAATGCCTACGCCATCGGCTACGAGGATCCGTTCATCGTCATCACCACCGGGGCGCTGGAACTGCTCGAGAGCGACGACGAGCGGCGTTTCATCCTCGCGCACGAGCTCGGGCACATCATGAGCGATCACATGACCTACCGCACGATCGCGATGGTGATCCTCGCCGTGGGCACGATGGCGATCATGCCGGTCGGGCTCGCGCTGCTCCCATTCCACCTCGGACTGTTGGAATGGCACCGGAAGAGTGAGTTCTCGAGCGACCGGGCGGCACTGCTGGCACTCCAGGACACGACCGTGGCGCAGACCACGTTCATGCGCCTCGCGGGCGGGCGCGATTTCGGTGACGCCACGAGCGTTGACGCGTTCATGACGCAGGCTGCCACGTACGAGACCGGCGGCGACACCTGGGACAAGATCCTCAAGGTGTTCAACACCGCGTTCCGCGAGCATCCGTTCCACACGGTGCGCGCGGCGGAGCTGGAGCGCTGGCGCACCAGCGGCGAGTACGACGCGATCGTCGCCGGCGCGTACACGCGCCGTGATCAGCCGGGCCAAGGGCTGGGCGACGATTTCTCCGACGCCGCCCAGTACTACCGGGGCAAGGCGAACGCCGGGTTCTCTTCCGTCAACGACGCGTTCGACCGCGCGCGCTCGGCTTTCCGTGATGCGTTCCGTGGGGATGAGCCCTCACCGCCCCCACCGCCGCCAGCCTCGCCCGCGGAGTAGCAGCCGCCGCGACACGAGAAGGACCTGACGTCCATCGGAGGTCAGGTCCTTCTCTGCGTTCGGGAGTGCGCGCCTATATTGCCCCACCATGCGCGTACTGATCATCGGCGGCGGAGGGCGCGAGCATGCCCTCGCCTGGAAGCTCAAGCGCGATGATCCATCAATCGAGATCATTGCCGCCCCTGGAAATCCTGGGATCGCCAGTCTCGGCGAGTGCGTGGCCGTTTCCGTGAACGACCTCGCCGCACTCGAGGCGCTCGCGCGCCGCCGCGCGGTGGACATAACCATCGTCGGACCCGAGGCGCCACTCGCTGCTGGCATCGTGGACCGGTTTCGCGCCGCCGGACTCGCGATCTTCGGCCCCACGAGTGCCGCTGCCGAAATAGAAACGTCGAAGGCGTTCGCCAAGCAGCTGATGTTTGATGATGGTATTCCGACCGCACGTGCCGAGATGCACACGTCCATCGATGCTGCGACCGACGCAGTTCGGCGGTTCGGAGCACCGGTGGTCGTGAAGGCATCGGGGCTGGCGAGCGGGAAAGGCGTGATCGTCTGCGCTACCGAAGACGAGGCGCTCCACGCGATCGACGAGATGCTATCGGGAAACCGCTTCGGCGACGCCGGCCACGAAGTGCTCGTCGAGGAGTTCATGGAAGGCGAGGAGCTATCCGTCTTCGCCATCTGCAACGGCACGGAGTTCGTCGTGCTGCCCGGACTTCAGGATCACAAGCGGCTCCGCGACGGCGACGAGGGCCCGAACACGGGCGGCATGGGAGCGTACGTGCCCGTGCATGCTGACGGGTCGGCGGACCTGCGCGCCGCGATCGCGAGCCGCATCATCGCCCCGACACTCGCCGGACTGGCGAAGCGCGGGCGACCATTCACAGGACTGCTGTATGCCGGCTGTATGCTCACGCGCGACGGGCCAATGGTCGTTGAGTTCAACTGCCGTTTCGGCGATCCCGAGACGCAGGCGCTCATGCCCGTCCTCGAGTGCTCACCTAGCCTGCTCGAGCTCTTCGTTGCCAGCGCGTCTGGAGCACCGGTGCGCGCCACGGTCGCGCTCTCCGGTGCGTGCGTCACGACGGTCGTCGCCGCCGCGAACTATCCCGAGACTCCCCGCACTGGGGACCGCATCGCCCTGCCTGATGACGAGACGGGCGTCACGGTATTCCATGCGGGTACCGCACGGCGCGGGAACGAGCTCGTGACCGCCGGCGGCCGCGTGGTCGCCGTGAGCGCCACCGCACCCACGGTCGCGGCGGCTCAGCAACGCAGCCTCGACAACGCTCGGCGCGTCCACTTCGACGGCGCGCAGCTCCGCACCGACATCGGCTGGCGAGAGATTGCCCGAGTTACCTGAGACCGAGACGATCGCCCGCGATCTCGACCGCGAGGTGCGGGGGCGCAGCATTCTCGGCGTCGTGATCCGGAGACCCGACGTCCTTCGCGAGACGACCGCCGAGGCGCTCGTGAAGGCCGTCGTCGGAACAAGGACCAAACGGTGTTGGCGCCGCGCGAAGCTGGTGGTGATCGACTTGAGCTCCGAATGCAAACTCGTCGTGCAACCGCGGTTCACAGGTGCCCTTCTGCTCTCGTCAGGTCCACTTCCCGAGGGAGAGGCCGAGTACTCCACGCTGCACCTCATCCTCGACGATGGGCGCGACTTGCACTACCGCGACATTCGTCGCCTCGGAACGGTGACCCTCATGGATGCGGCGCGCTTCGAGGAGTACTCCGGCGCGTTGGGCATCGAGCCCCTTGACCCCGCGTTCACCGTCGCACATCTATCGGGAATTCTTCGGGTGTCCCGGCAGGCGTTGAAGAAGGTGCTAATGGACCAGCGGAAGGTCGTGGGGATCGGTAACATCTACGCGAACGAGGCGTGCTGGCGCGCGGCAATTGACCCCTCGCGCGCAGCAGCCTCCGTTCGGCCTGCGGAGGTCGCCGCGTTGCACGAGGGAATCGTGAGTGTGCTCACGGACTCCATCGCCGCGCGCGGAACGTCATTCCGCGATTACCGCGACGCATCGGGCGGGCGAGGCGATTTCGCCCGGTCACTCGCGGTCTACGGCCGCGGTGGCGAACCCTGTCATCGCTGCGGCTCACGGCTGGTCGAGACGCACGCCATCGACGGACGCACGACGGTTCTATGCGCGCGCTGCCAAAGCTAGAGACACGTCCCCCAACGCCGGATGCACAGCTCGCCACCATGCGTGCCACCGTGCGCGGTGAGGCGAAGGACCGGCCCGGCGTGTATCGCATGTTCTGTGGCAACGAGATCGTCTACGTCGGGAAGTCCAAGCGCATCCGCACTCGGCTGCTCAGCTACTTCCGTTGCTCCTTTCCCGAGGACAAGGGTGCGCGGATCGTGCGCGAGGCCGATCGCATCGAGTGGGACTACGCACCCAGCGAGTTCGCAGCGCTGCTGGAGGAGTTGCGGCTGATCAAGCGTTATCGCCCCCGCCTGAACGTCGCGATGATGCGCGATGCGCGTCACTTTGCCTTCATCAAGTTGACGCGCGGCGTCGCGCCCAAGCTGCTCGTCGTCCGCGGTGCCGGCGCGGACGACGCACAGATCTACTATGGACCGTTCCACGGAGCGCAGCGCGTCGGCGAGGCCGTGCGCGAGCTGAACGACGCACTCGGCCTACGCGATTGCCGTCTCGATCAGCCGATGCATTTCGCCGATCAGCCAGAGCTCTTCTCCATCTTCCCGCGAACCCCCGGCTGCATCCGCCACGAGATCAGGAAGTGCCTCGGGCCGTGCGTCGGGGGTTGCACGGCAGCGGAGTACGATCAACGCGTGCAACTCGTGCGGCAGTTCCTCGACGGCACGGATGACGGCCCCATGGAGGCGCTCCGGGAGGACATGATCGCCGCGAGTGAGCGCCTCGAGTTCGAGCGCGCGGGACAGCTGAAGAGCAAGCTCCATCGCCTGGAGGACCTGCGCTCGCAGTTCATCAAGTTCCGGTTTGCCGTCGAGACGTTGTCGTTCGTCTACTCTGTGCCGGGGTACGAGGGCGACGATCGCATCTACCTCATTCGCCGCGGGCGCGTGCGTGGCGAGTACCCCATTCCGCGCAGCGAATCAGACCGGATTCGCCTGCTCGACATGGTGAGTGACGTCTTTCACCCCGTCGAGCGCGACAGCGCGCAGGTCCCGTCGCACGAGATCGACGAGCTGCTGCTCCTGTCATCGTGGTTCCGCCGCTATCCAACTGAGCTCGAGCGTTCACGTCCGGCAGGCCAGTTCGATCCGGCGAGCCATCCCGGATTCCCCCCGCTCCCGGCGACGACGGCCGCATAGGACGTGCGTCACAGCGACGAATGGCGAGGCTCTTGCACATTCGCACGTGGACACCCGGTGGCGGGTGACAGTGACGGAGGGTGCGATGGCGACGACGTGGCAACCGACGACACTGGTGCAATGTGTGAGCGTGAAGCCGTGGCTCACCTATCCTGGATGCGACGAGCCCAGCGGTTGTCACGACCTCACACTCGGCCGCATTTACGAGCTGCTCGGCATCGAGGCGAAGGGATCCTTCTATCGGATCCTCGACGATTCCGGCGAGGACTACCTCTATCCTGCCTCCCACTTCCGCGCGGTATAGCCGAGCGTCAGTAGGCGAGCGGGACCAGCTCCACCTGTGCGCGACCGTCGCGAATCGTCAGCCGCGCGACCGACGGCTCCAGCTTGAACCGTCGAGCGCCGGCGGCTCCGGGATTCACCACGAGCCGATCGCCGATCGTCGTCACGAGTTGCCGGTGGGTGTGGCCGTAAACGATCACGTCCGCCGGGTAGCGCTCGACGAGCCTGGCTGGCGTGGGCGAGCCGAGTTCGTGGCCGTGTGACACGTGGATTCGAACACCGCCGATCGTGCGCTCGATTGACTCCGAAAGGCGTGGATCCCCCGGAACATCGGTATTGCCGAAGACGGCCGTGACCGGTGCAATCGTGGACAGTTCGTCGAGAATCTCGTCGCCACCGACGTCGCCCGCGTGCAGGATGAACTCGACCCCCGCGAGGGCCTGATGCACGCCGGGTCGCACGAGGCCGTGCGTGTCCGAAATGAGGCCGATCACGTGCGCCTCGCTCATACGTCCTCCGGCGACTCCCCCCAGCGCTTGCCAAGCGTGTGCGTCACGCCGAGATGATCGAGGATGCGCGCGACCATGAAATCGACGAGTTGCTCGATGGATGTCGGACGGTGATAGAAGCCAGGGCTCGCCGGCATGATCACCGCACCAGCGCGGGTCAGCCGCAGCATGTTCTCGAGATGGATCGCGCTGTACGGCGTTTCGCGTGGCACGAGCACGAGCGTGCGCCGCTCCTTGAGCGCGACGTCCGCCGCTCGCTCGACGAGCGACCGAGAGGTGCCCTGGCTGATGGCGCTCACCGTGCCCATGGAGCATGGACAGATCACCATGCCGCGATTCCGCGCGGATCCGGATGCCGGTGCCGCACCGCGGTCGTCGTCGTCGAATCGGGTCACCAAGGCATCCCACCGCGCGGCACCGACGGCTCCGCGCAGCTTTTCCACCGAATCGACCTCCGTCTCGGTTCGCAGGAGCCGAAGCCCGTGCGACGACAGAATGAGCTGCACCGGCTGGCCGGCGATGAGCAGGCTCTCGAGTAACCGCACGGCATACGGTGCGCCCGACGCGCCGGTGATGGCCAGGACGACTGGCAGGTCGCCCTGGTTCATTGCAGGACCCGGCCGGCGAGCACGAAGACGAAGAGCGAAATGCTGATCACACCGTTCATCGTGAAGAACGCCGCATCGAGCTTCGAGAGGTCGTCCGCCCGAACGAGCGAATGCTCATAGACCAGCAACGCACCAGCGATCGTGACGCCGGCGGCATAGAGCGCCGCGGAAAGCGACATGGTGTCGAACACCGCCACACCGACCAGCGCCAGGCACAGCACCGTGACGAGATGCAGCACGCGCGCGACGATGATCGCGCGTCGCGCGCCGAGCGCCGCAGGTATCGAATGGAGTCGATTGGCGCGATCGAAGGCGACATCTGGCAGCGCATAGAGCACGTCGAACCCACCGCCCCAGGACGCCACCGCAATGGCCAGCACGCACAGGAGCCACCACGGATCACTCCACTGCCCCGTGACGGCGAGGTAGCCTCCCACTGGGGCGATCGCCATCCCGAGCCCGAGCACGATGTGCGCGAAGCGCGTGAACCGCTTCGTGTAGCTGTAGAAGAAGACCCAGCCTAACGCGACAGGCGCGAGGACAAAGCACATAGGCCCGAGCGCCCACGCGGCCAGCACGAACAGGGTCGACGCCGCCGCCACCGACGCCCACGCCTCGCGCACGCTCAGCGCGCCACGCGGGATCTCGCGCATGAGCGTGCGCGGATTTCTCGCGTCGTACTCTCGGTCCACAATACGGTTGAAGCCCATCGCCGCGAAGCGCGCCGCCGTGAATGCCAGGATCGTCCAGCCCAGCATCGGCCACGTCACTCGAAAGCGGTACGACGCGAGCGTCACCCCAATGAGCGCGAACGGAAGCGCGAACACCGTATGCGGCAGCTTGACGAAGCTCGCATAGGTCGCGAGCCTCGACGTGCCGCCGAAGGTCTGTCCTTCGCGCGCGCGGCGGTCCGTCCGCTCGCTCACGCGATGCCGAGAGTCGGCCACATCGCGTCCACGGACGCCTTCGTCGCGTCATCCATCACGATGACTGGCGGCCATTCACGGGTGAATCCCTCCTCCGGAAGCTTTCGCGTTGCGTCGATGCCCATCTTCGACCCATAGGTGAACGCGCGCGATGAATGATCGAGCACGTCCATCGGCCCCATCGTGAAGCGCGTGTCGCGCTCCGGATCGATGTTGTTGAGCGCCACCCACCACGCCTCCTGCGGATTTTGCACGTTCACCCACTCGTCCACGATCACGAGGACCTTGGCGAGCGACATCAGCCCCTGCCCCCACATGGCGTTCATCACCTTGTAGGCCTGGCCCGGATACTCTTTCCGGATGCTCACGAACACGAGGTTGTGGAAGATGCCCTCGGCCGGCATGTGGTAGTCCACGATCTCCGGCACGGTGAGCTTCAGGAGTGGCAGGAAGATCCGCTCGGTCGCGTGCCCGAGGTAGTAGTCCTCCATCGGCGGCCGCCCAACAATCGTGCATGGGAACACCGGGTCGCGCCGCATCGTGACCGCCGTGACGTGCACGAGCGGATAAAGGTCGGCGAGGGAGTAGAACCCGGTGTGGTCGCCGAAGGGCCCTTCCATCACGAGGGCTTCGGCCGGATCGATGTAGCCCTCGAGCACGAAGTCCGCCTCGGCGGGCACCTCGAGGTCGCAGGTGAGTGCCTTCGCGAGCGTCACTGGCTTGCTGCGCAGGAATCCCGCGAAGATGAATTCGTCGATCGTCGGGGGAAGCGGAGCGCACGCGGAGTAGAGGCTCGCGGGATCGGCACCGATCGCGATCGCGACGGGCATCCGCTCGCCGCGCTCGGCCATCTCGCGCCAGTGGGCGGCGCCGACCTTGTGACGCTGCCAGTGCATCGCGAGCGTGTTCTTGCCCTTCTGCTGGATGCGGTACATGCCGACGTTCCGGATGCCGCGCTTTGGATCGGTGGTGATCACCATCGGCAGCGTGATATATGGACCGCCGTCGTCGGGCCAGCATGTGATGAGCGGTAGCTTGTCCAGATCCACCTCGTCACCGCGCCAGACGACCTCCTGGCAGCGCGGCGTGGAGGTCATCCGCGGCGGGAACTTCGCGACCTCCAGGAGCCGCGGAAGCATCGACAACTTGCCCATGATGCCTTCGGGCACTTTCAGGTCGAGCAGCTTGGTAATGCGGTCGCCATGGTCGTCCAGTTTCTCCACACCGAGCGACATGGCCATCCGCCGCATCGAGCCGAAGAGGTTGATGCCAACCGGATATGCCGAGCGCGTGCCGTCGTGGAGTGTGACGTGCTCGAAGAGGAGCGCAGGCCCGCCGCCGGGCATCTTCATCACGCGGTCGGCGATCTCGCAAAGCTCGAGGCGCGCGCGCACTGGTTGCGTGATGCGGACGAGCTCACCCGCTGCGTCGATTGCCGCAATGAATTCGTTCAGTGTATCGAGGGACACGATTGTCGCTTGGAGTATTGAGACGTCAGGGAGACGACGGCTTCGTTCCTACGTGAATCGCGGCGATGCCGAGTGTGAGCGATTCCCACCGAACGTCGGCAAAGCCGGCCGTTGTCAATCGCCGCGCCAACTCGGGCTCGGCGGGAAAGTTGGCGACGGACTTCGGCAGGTACCGGTACGCTGTGTGGTGGCCGCTGATGAGCCCTCCGACGAGCGGAAGCACCTGGTGGAAGTAGAAGTGGTAGAGCGTGCGCACCACGGCAGACCGTGGCGTGGTGAACTCCAGGATCACGAAGCGCGCGCCGGGTGCGAGGACGCGCCAGACCTCACGCAGGGCGACGTCCAGCGACGCGACGTTTCGAATACCGAACGCGACGGTCGCACCGTCCATCGATCCATCCGGGAATGGCAACTGCTGCGCATCGGCGCCAACGGGAGAGAGTCGATCCAAGGGCGCCTTGCCCGCGCCGGCCACCAGCATCGGTATGGCGAAGTCGGCACCTGCGATGAAGCCGCGAAACCCGGCAGTGTGCACGAGCTGAGCGCCGACGTCGAGCGTTCCGGCGCACAGGTCGAGATAGCGGCCCTCGGGAGCGCGCTCCCAGCCGAGCGAGCGGAGCGCACGGCGTCGCCAGAGGCGATCGATGTTAAGGCTGAGCAGGTGGTTCAGGAGGTCGTAGCGGGGCGCGATCTCCTCGAATACCGTGCGCACGTACGCGCGTTTTTCCGCTCCACCGCTCGCGGCTTCCTCGGCGCGCGCCGCTTCGACGTCTAGTCCGTGCATCCTCCTAATTTCGTCATGGGCAGTAGGTGGTGCAAGCGCGCCGCTGGTTTGCAGCACGAGCCGCGCATACTTTTCTGCTGCGCGACGAAGCTCGACTCCGAGCGCGCGGTCCCCGTCTTCCCCGATGCTCCGCGCCCTCGACCTCGCCAACCTACCTGATGCCGATGTCGTTGCCCTCGCGCTCGAGGGCCGCGATGCCGCGCATCGCGAGCTGATCAAGCGATACGAACGGCCGGTGTTCTCGCTGATCTTCCGCATGGTGCGCGACCGTGAGTTGGCGGAGGACCTGACGCAGGACACGTTCGTGAAGGTGCTCTCGCACCTCGATCGGTACCGGTCGGAGTTCAAGTTCTCCTCGTGGCTGTTCAAGATCGCCAACAACGTTGCGATCGATCACCTGCGGCGGCGCCAGCTCGACACCATCAGCATCGACGGCTCCCCGCACGCCACCACGGCCGATGCCGTCGAGGCGTCGCGCTTCGACATCGGCGACAGGTCGGAAGACGCGCTCGAGGAGATGGAGGCCAGGGAGCTGGGGTCAGCGATCGAGCGCGCGATCGCCGCCCTGCGGCCCGAATACCGCTCCTGCATCCTCCTGCGCCACGTCGAGGACCGTTCGTACGAGGAGATCGCCACCACGCTCGACCTCCCGCTCGGCACCGTGAAGACGTACATCCACCGTGCGCGCCACGAGCTCCGAAAGGCGCTCGAGCACACCCGGGAATGACCCAGTCCGCAGCCTCCCCTCTGGGCCGCACACCGCGGCGCCAGGCTCGTGAAACCAGCCTCACCCACCGTCCGTACAAGGTGCAGACGACATGAACCACAGACACCTCCTCCCCAACGAGATCGACCTCCTGGTCGACGGCGAAGCCGGTTTCGGCGTCGCCCCTCTTCGTGCGCACCTCGATGAATGCGCCGAATGCCTGCTCCTGGTCGAGGATGCCCGAATCGTGGTGGACGCGCTGGAGGCCCTTCCGCACTTCGCTCCCGATTCGCGACTCGCTGACCGGGTCATGTCGCAGGTCCCCGTTTTCGTTCCGGCCCATGTGGCCGCCCGTGATTCGGTGGTTCGGTGGCTTCCACAACCCGGGCCGGCCCGGATTGCTGCCGCGGCTGTCTTCACGTCGGTCACCAGCGTGCTCACGCTGTCACTGATCTGGTTGGCAACGCAGGGAGAAGCCGCCGTCTTCATGACGGGTCTTGTCGGCGACCGGCTTCGCGGCGTCCTTGTCGGCGCCGCACGCGACCTCACCGTAACCCTTTTGGGCGAGTCTGCGCTGGCCGCGCTGCAAGCCACAGGGGGTGTCGGGATATCGCTGCTGCTGGCTGGATTCGTCCTCACCGCTTTCGGAACGGTCGCCGGAATTCGGCGACTGGCCACCGCCGGCCGCCGGTAAAATGTCGGCCCGCATCCGCACGTTGGTCACCGCGTTCCTGGCGATTCTCCCGGGGGCGCTGGTCGCCCAGGGAGCAGGCCGCGCCGACCTCATCCGCGATCTGGAGCGCCTCGACAAGGGCGAGCGGATTGCCGGCTTGCCGCCGGCCGATAGCGTCACGTCCGGCCCGCGCACCGTAATTGCCGGGACCACCGCCAGCGGAACGATCGTGGCTCGAGGTCACCTACATGTGTACGGCCGCGTCGAGGGCTCCGCCGTCAGCCTGGGCGGCGACGTCGTGGTGCATCCCGGCGGTGTGGTCGGTGGTGACGCCGTCGCAGTGGGTGGTCGCGTAATTGCCGACAGCGGGCAGGTCCTGGGTGACATGCGCGCGATGGCGGCGCTTCCCACGCAATTCGGCGCCTCCGCGCTCGTAGCCGCACCGGTCGGCGCGGCCCAACGGACGATGGATGCGGTGAAGTTCGTCATCGGTGCGTTCGTCGTCCTGTTGTGCATCGCGCTCGGCGTGCTCATTTTCGCCGGCCCCAACCTCGATTCCGTTGTGCGGACGATTGAGGGGCAGTTCGTGCTGACCTTCTGGTATGGATTGCTCGGACAGGTCGTCGCGCTCCCCGTGCTGTGCATCATCGTCGTCGCACTCGCACTCAGCCTCATCGGCATCCTTCTCATCCCGTTCGCGATCGTCGCGTACGCCATCGCCGCGGCGGGACTCGTAACGCTGGGATTCCTCGGCATCGCTCGCGTGATCGGTGGATCCGTCTGGCGCGGAGACGATGGAACGGCACGCTCCCGGGCGCTGGGATCGCTCGCGGTCGGCCTGGCGCTGTTCTTCGTGCTGTGGGTCGCAGCGGCCGCGCTCACGTGGGCGCCCCTTGCCGCGACGGTCGTTCGGGCCGCGGCGCTGGCCGCCACCTGGGCGGCAATGACGCTGGGGCTCGGGGCGGCGATCATCTCGCGCGCCGGCACCCACAAGCGCATCGCCGGAGCTGGATCCGCGCGACCCGTCGAGCTCGCCGCATGGCAGACACCCACGCCGGTCGCCGGTGTACTCGCGGCGCGGCGCGCCGTTGGCATGAGGGAGGGACGATGAACCCCCGCCTCCTGACCGCGCTGCTGCTCGTGCCGGTGGCCTCGGCTGACCTGCCCGCGCAGAACGAGCCCTTGTGGCGCACGGTGGATATCTCGCGGCAGCTCCGCGATACCGCCCCCCAGCGCATTCGCGTGCGCTACGGCGCCGGCAAGGTGGACGTCCGGGGTACCGCCGATCCGCTTCTGTATTCGATGCACCTGCGCTACGACGAACGCCGAGCGCGCCCGCTGCACCGCCATGATGCGGCTCAGCGGATCACCACGCTGGGGCTCGAGTCACGTGACGCCGGCATTCGGTCGTCGAGCGGGAGCGAGTCGCCCGAGCTACGGCTGACGCTGCCGCGCTCGCTCCCCCTCGACCTCGATCTCCAGTTCGGGGGAACGCAGTCTGTGCTCGACCTTGGTGGAATGTCGGTGCTGTCGCTCCGCCTCGAGTGCGGTGCGGCTGACGCGACGCTCCTCTTCTCACGTCCCAATCGACTCCTGATGCGCGACCTGGACGTGCAGGTCGGCGCGGCGGACTTCTCTGCGGGGCAACTGGCCAACGCGAATGCGGAGCAGATCAGGGTGAGCGGTGGCGTAGGAAGTGTGAACCTGGACTTCAGCGGAACGTGGACGCGGGACTTGACGGTCACGAGCCGCCTCCTGCTCGGGAAGGTGACCCTCCAGGTTCCGGCGAACGTCGGCGTGAGGGTGGAATTGCACCGGATCGTGGCGGGATTCGACCACACGGGCCTCATCAAGCGCGATGGCGCGTGGTACTCGCCGAATTTCGAGACCGCCCAATTCAAGCTACGCGTGAAGGCGGAAACCCTTTTTGGGCAGATCGATATCCAGCACTCGTCGCCGTAGGCGCCGCGTCTGGCCCATGCCTTGCCCCCGGTGGCCGGTGACCTCGTCAACGGCCACCGTGCTTTCATGATCATCAAGGGCTTCAACGTCGTGCCGCTCGTCAAGAAGACGGTGCGGGAGATCGTGGACGATCGCATTCCGTCGCTGGCGGCGGAAACGGCGTACTACTTCTTCTTTTCGCTCTTCCCGCTCCTGCTCTTCCTCACCCCACTGCTGGGGCTCGTGGGCAATGGGCCCGAGCTGATGGAGTCGTTGCTCGCGCGCATGGCGACCACCATGCCGGTCGACGCGCTGACCCTCATGCGTCGCACGCTCACGGAGATCGTGACCGCGAGCGGCGGAGCGGGCATCATGTCCGTCGGGGCGTTGCTCGCGGGGTGGGCGGGCTCGAACATCTTCGGGTCGCTGATGGACGCGCTCAACGTCGCCTACGACGTGAGTGAAACGCGCCCGTGGTGGAAGCGCCAGGTCCTGCGGCTCACGTGCCTGGTGCTCTCTGGCATCGTGGTCATGGCGGCAACATTCGTCTTCCTGAATGGCGAGGTCGTGGCCGCGTGGATCAGCCGGATATTCGCCCTCGGGCCGTTCGGCGAATCGGTCTGGCTCGTTGTTCAGACGCTCCTCGCCGCAGGGCTCATCGTCGCGCTTGGCGTGACGTTGTTCAAGCTGCTGCCGAACGTGCAGCAACGGTGGTCGCACGTCATCATCGCGTCCATCGTGATGACGCTACTGTGGGTTCTCGCGACGCTGCTCTTCCGGTTGTACGTGCAGAACTTCGGTGCATACAATAAGACATACGGAACGATAGGCGCCGTGATCGCCTTGCTCACGTGGATGTACTACACGATGTTCGTGGTGCTGGCGAGCGGCGAGCTGGCGTCGGAACTTCACCACGGCACCGGCGCGCTCGACCCGGAGAACGGCGCGACCTACCTCGGCCGTATCGTCTCGCAGGAGGGGCCTGGCCGCGCCTCGATGGAGAAGGTCAAGCCGGCGCGCTAGCCGATTTCGGGCGACGCCCCGCGTAGCACCACCGCCTGCCCGCGGGAGGCGCCGAGCATTGCGGCAGCGGACCCATCGCGAACGGCGATCTCCACGAGGCCGCTCGAACCAACCAGCGCGACGCACTCACCGACTTCGACCTCGCCATACGTGTGAGCAATGGGAATCGTGCGGTCGGCAATCTCGATCGCGCCGCGATGCCGGGCGACGAGGTTGGTGACCAGGTTGCCGAAGCGGTCGATCGAGATGACGACGCCCGCGATCGCCCCATCGGCCCTGCGCGTCGCCTCCGGCGTGCGCAGCACGAGTGGCTCGGTGAACGGCTCACCGAGGGCATCGAGGGCGACACCATGCGCGAGTTGCGCCGCCGCGGGGGCGAAGACATCCCGCCCATGAAAGGTGCGCGACGCGGCTGCTGGGATCGGGAGCGCGACGCAGCGCGCCCCAGGATGCAGCAGGGCGGGAGAAAGGATTCCGTTGTCGGGTCCCACGAGGAACCGCCCTTCACTCTCCACCGCGAGCGCGGCGCGAGAGCCGCCGACGCCTGGATCGATCACCGCGAGGTGGATGGTACCGACCGGAAAACGGCGCCAGTACCGCGCCACGGCCAGACGCCCGGCCTCCACGTCGTGCGGGGCGATGTCGTGTGCAATGTCTACGAGCGCGCAGTCGGGCGACTGCGCGGCGAGCACGCCCTTCATCTCGCCGACGTAGCCATCCGCAGTTCCGAAATCCGTGAGCAGCGTGATGATCCTCATGCGCGCCCCTTCCATCGCTCGGCCTTCCAGATCCACGTCATCGCGACTCCGCGCGCAATTGCCGTGAGGGAAATCGTCCACCAGATCCCCGTGCTACCGTAGCGCTCCGCTGCCCAGATCGCGATGGGGATGCGGCTGGCCGTGATGATCGTCGACGTGATCATCGGCGCGAACGTGTAGCCGGCGCCACCGAGCGCGCCCTCGAGGACGATCTCCGCGCAGAGCGCGATCTGCGAAATGGCGGCGATGCGCAGGTATCCGGCACTCTCGGCAATGACGGCGGGATCGCTGGTGAAGATCGATGCAAACCACTCGGGAAAGGTCAGCTCGACGATGCTGGCCACGAGTCCGAACATGGTACAGAATCCCACGGACAGCCAACCCGCCCGCGCGGCGCGATCCGCGCGTCCCGCACCGAGGTTCTGGCCGACGATCGCGGCGGTCGCCGCGCCGAAGCCCACCGCGATCATGTAGAGCCAGCTTTCGACGCGATGTCCGATGCCGAGTGCCGCGAGCGCCGGCGTGCCGAACTGCGTCGCCGTGCGCGTCACCATCACGTAGATGAGCGAGAAGACGACGCCCGTGACTGCGGTCGGCAGTCCGATGCGCACGATCTGGCGAATGACGCTCCAGTTCGGCCGACCGATGCGCAGCACGCCGCGGCGTCCGACGATCGTGAGGCCGAGTGCAAAGGCGACCGCGCGAGTGCCGATGGTCGCGATGGCGGCGCCGGCAACGCCAAGCGCGGGAATCGGACCCCAGCCGGCGATGAGGATGGGGTCGAGCACGAGGGTGATGCCGACCGAGGCGCACAACAACAGGAATGGCGTGCGTGTGTCGCCCGCCGCCCGGAATGCGGCGTCGATGGCGAAGAATCCGAAGATCAGCGGCGCGCCGAGGAAGTACGTGCCGAGATAGCGCGTGCCGAGTGCAGTGACGTCGGCGGGGGTGTTCATCACGCTGAACAAGTACGGCAGCAGCGTGAGACCGACGATGGCGCACAGCGTGCCGAGACCCAGTGCGAGGAGGAGCGCGTCGCCGGCGATGCGGGCCGCCTCCGAGGCACGTCCTTCGCCGTAGCGCCGCGCGGCCACCGCCGTGAGGCCGACGTTCACCATCTCGGCCATCGCGATCAGGAGCCACACCCAGAAGATGGCCGTGGAGGCCGCGGCCAAGCCTGCCGAGCCGACACGCGTGCCGATCCAGTACATGTCTACCGAGAAGAACAGCGTCATCAGGAGCGATGACGCCACGGCCGGCAACGCGAAGCGGGCGATGGTCTGCGGCAGTGGACCGCTGACGAGCGTCGCGGTTTGCCACTCGCTGGTGACCGCGACGGTGGCGAGGCCCTCGTGCGGCTCGAGTGGAAGCGAGCTTCCGCGGATCTCCGGTTCGGGCATGAACTCGGTGCCGGGTACGGCTACACGCGCGCGGCCATTTGCACTTCGCCGACGCGCGTTGCGATCCTCACGAGCGCCTTCGCCGCGGAGGACGATGGATCGCCGGAGACGATGGGCACGCCGGAGTCGCCGCCCTCCATCACGCGCGGGTACAGCGGCACCTGGCCGAGGAGCGGAAGGTCGAGCGTTTTGGCCAGGCGCTCCTCGGCCAGGTGCCGCTGTACCCGCGCGTGATGGAGGGCGGCGACTCCGGCGTGCCCATCGTC
>JBKJMP010000004.1:0-6574 GCA_046596395.1 Gemmatimonadaceae bacterium | reverse complement strand
CGCCTGAACAATCCCTCGATTCCACGCCCCTGATCACCTCGACCGGTTCGCAGCGCCCACTTCGGCGCTGCGGCCGGTCACGGGGTCGCGCTTTTCTCGAGCTTGGCGACGAGAGCGATCAGGCAGAAGCGAATGGCGGGGGAGTGTGCATGAGCATGCTCGTCACGACGCTGGCCGCGGTGCGAACATCCCATCCAGATCCGCAAACGCAGTCGCCTGCGTGAATGACGAGAACGTTCCGCGCTCCGCTATCTCTCGCGCGGCACCGAGAAAACCCGTCCACGCCGTTCGCGCGAGCGCGCCACCCACGCTCACGCGGCGCACGCCAATCGCCGTAAGCTCGGCGACGGTGGTGAAGTCGCTGCTCACCAGCACATTCACCGGCGCGGGCGCGACGGCGCGCACGAGCGTCGTGAGGTCCGCGATGCTTCGGATCCCCGGCGCATAGAGGCACTCAGCGCCCGCATCCGCGAATGCCGTGAGGCGACGAATGGTCTCCTCGAGGTCGGGGCGCCCCACGATGTATCCCTCCGAGCGCGCGGTGAGCAGGACGCCCGATCCCATGGCGTCGAGGGCCCGTCGCGCCGCCGCGATGCGTTCGACGGCGAGGTCGAAGGCGTAGAGGGGCGCTGCCGAATAGCCCGTCGAATCCTCGATCGAGAGTCCCGCCACTCCCGTCTCAGCCGCGGCCGTGACGTTCCGGGCAACGTCCGCCGGCTCCACCGCGAACCCACCCTCGAAGTCCGCGTTGACTGGAATGCCCACGGCGCTGGCGACCGCACGCAGGTGCACGAGGGTGTCCTCGAGGGAAACGTGATTGTCCGCGTGTCCCAGCGACCACGCAAAGCCGGAGCTCGTGGTCGCCAGTGACTGGAAGCCGAGTTGTTCGAGCGCGCGCGCTCCCCAAGTCCCATGGATTCGGAATGACGAAACAGCCAGACGCGTGGAGCTCGCGAAAGGTCCGCTGGCGCGCGGTGGTTGCTGGAGGAATCATGCGGGCGTCGTCCCCGGGCTCATGGCGAGCGGAGAACGTATGGCCGCTGCGCGAACGCCGCTACGCCACGGCAGCCGTGAGCACCTCGCGCACGCGCGCGCTCAACTCGCCCACCGTCCACGGCTTCGGGAGAAATGGTATGTCGTCGCTCGACGTCGCCCCCCGGCTCACTTCCTCGCCGGAATATCCGCTCATGAGCAACACCAACGTGCCGGGCCGCTCCCCGCGGATCGCTGCAAACAATGCCTGCCCGCTCATGCGGGGCATCACGGCATCCGACAGCACGAGGTCGATCGCATCGGCATTGTCCCGCCAGATCTGCAATCCCTCCACGCCGTTCGAGGCGCTGAGTACGCGGTAACCCTGGCGCGACAACGCACGCGTCGCCGCCGCGCGAACGGAGTCCTCATCTTCGACTACGAGGATCGTCTCGGTCGCGACCGCGCTCACGGGCGTGGCGTGCAGCGTCGGGAGAGCTGCGGGCTCGAGGGTCACCGGGAAGTAGAGCGTCACGGCCGTGCCGATGCCCGGCTGGCTGTCCACGCGCACATACCCCATGTGCTGGTTGATCAACCCATACACCATCGCCATGCCGAGCCCCGACCCGTGACCCTCGGCCTTGGTGGAGAAGTACGGCTCGAACACACGCGCCAGCGTTTCGGCGTGCATTCCTTCGCCCGTGTCGGTCACGCTGAGCACGACATACCTCCCCGGGGCGCCCACCCCGAGCGTCGTGACGGAGATCTCGTCGAGCGCGGTCGACGTGACGTCGATGTCCAGCGTTCCCCCAGCGTTCATCGCGTCGCGCGCGTTCGTGGCGAGGTTCAGGACGATCTGCTGCACGGCGCCCGCATCGGCGGCAACCAGGGGCAGGTCGTCGCCCAGCGTCACCACCACCTCGATGTTAGACGGCAGCATGCGCGTGATCGTCGCGGCGAGCTCGCGCGTCAACGCGCCAAGGTCGAGGGGCTTGAGCACGAGACGCTCGCGCCGGCTGAAGCCGAGCAGCTTGCGAATCATGTCGGCGCCACGATGCGCGGCTGCCTGCGCCTGCGTAAGGTCGGTAACGCTCACGGACTCCGGCGGAAGCGTGGTGACCGCGAGATCCACGTGCGCCATCACCGCGGTGAGCACGTTGTTGAGGTCGTGCGCGATGCCGCCGGCGAGTTGGCCAACGGCTTCCATCTTCTGCGCCTGGCGCAGCCGCTCCTCGAGGTCGCGGCGCGACGTGACGTCGGAGATCACGCTCAGCATCGCGGGCCGCCCGTCGAAGCTGATGGGGTGCTCGTCCACCTCCACCTCGATCACGCTGCCGTCCTTTCGGCAGTCGCAGCGGATGGGACGGTCGCGCCAACTCTCGATGCGGTACGGGGCGGTTCCCGACAGCACCGGGTCGGGGCACATCACGTCTGCCACGGTCATCCCCCGGAACTCCGCCTCGGTGTAGCCATAGTGCTCGCTCGCCGCCTGATTCACCGCCAGGAAACGGAGCGTCTCGACGTCGTGAACCCACACGGGCTGCGGATTGGCGTCGAACATGCTGCGATACCGCGCCTCCGACGCCTGGAGCTCCGCGGTACGCTCGTCCACCAACGTGGCCATGTGCTCCGCCCGCTGCCGAACGTGTCGTGTACGCAGGCGGAAGACCCCTATCACAGCGCCCACGAGCACGAGGCCGCAGAAGATCAGGAACGGCAGCGTCTCGTGGATCTTCGGCAGCTTTCGGAATGCAAGCGATGCACCGGCGACGTTCCACACGCCGTCCTCGTTCGCCGCGGTCACCTTGAACGTGTACCTGCCGGGATGCACCCCCGTGTAATAGGCAACACGACGATTGTCGGCATCCACCCATTCGCTCTCGTACCCCTCGAGCATGTAGCGAAACGCCACACGCGTCGGAATCAACAGACTCGTGGCCGTATAATGGAGCTCCACCTTTTCCGCGCCGCTCGGGATCTCGATGCCCTCGGCGACCGGTACTTCGCGCCCGTCCACCACCAGCCGCTCGATGTGCACTTGCGGCGCAATCGAGTTCGTCTCGCTCGCGTTCGGATCCACGGCGACAAGGCCCTTCGTCGAGGGATACCAGAGGAGGCCAGCGCCATCCTGCCAGGCGGCGTTGCCCCCCGCCGAATTGAACTCGGTGCCGCGAAGTCCGTCGAACGGGTCGTAGCGCCGAAACACGACCGCAGCTCGCTTCCCGTCCGCGGCATCGATCAGGTGATCCTTCCGAACGGAGAACAACCCCTGACTCGAGCTGAGCCAGAGCCGTCCACGCCGGTCTTCCTTGATCGAGAGCAGGTCCACCATCGAGACGCGCGATGTGGGGAGCGGCGAGACTTTCCCGTTCCGGATGAGATTCAGTGCGCCGAGCTGCGAGCCGACCCACAGTCCCTCCTTGCTCGCGTAGAGGGCGTGCACGACGTCCTGCGAGAGCCCGTTCCTTTTGTCGAACGGGGTGAACTTTCCGCCCTCGAGGCGAATGACACCCTCGCCCTGCGTCGCGAACCACAGCGCTCCCGCCTCGTCCTGCGCGATCGACCACACCGCAGCGCGCCTGATGCCTGCGTCCGCGGTCATGAGGTGGAACTTCCCACGCTCGTATCGCACGATGCCGTAGTTGCCGCCGATCCAGATGCGCCCCTCGCGGTCCTCGAACAGCGCACGCGTGCGAGTCGCCGGTACGCGGCCGGGCCCCGAAAGGCTTTCCCACCCGCCGTACTCCTGCTGCCGAAAGAGCGCCTCCTGCGTCGCGATCCACAGCTCGCCCGATTTCGTGCGAAGCATGGCGCGCGTTTCCTTGCCCGGAAATCCGTCCTTCTGCAGGGTCGTCGTGAACCGCCCATCGGCGAGGCGCGACAATCCCGAGCGTTCGGGAGCAACCAGCATGGAGCCGTCGCGGTCCCCGTACACGGCCCAGAGCAATTCAGCCGGCAGTCCTTCGCGCGCTCCGTACGTCACGAACCGCGAGTTGCGAAACCGGTTCAATCCGCCGTTGGCGGATCCAATCCACAGGCTTCCCTCGCCATCGTGCACCATCTCCGTGATGTCGTTGCCGAGGAGGCCATCGGCATCTGAGAACATCTCGATGCGGTCCCCGCGAAAGCGGCCGACACCGCCGCCGCCGGTGCCGATCCAGATCGTCCCCTGGGCGTCCTGTTCGATCGATTTCACCTGTCCGGCTGAAAGGCCCGCCGCCGCCGAATAGCGTCGCACCCCAGCCGAATCGATGCGCACGATCTCGTCGTCGAGCCCGATCCATAGCGCACCCGCGCGGTCGCGCAGGAGAGCGCCGATAGGCCGCTCCACCTTGCCGAGTGGACTCTGCCACAGGCTCAACAGCCCATCTGAATACTCGAACAGTCCGCGGTCGCCACCCACGAGCAGCGTCCCACTACGATCCTCGGCCACCACATACACGGGGCCAGTCATGCCCGACACGGGACGAAAACGTCCATTCGTGTATTGCGTCAGCCCCTCGCGCGTTCCTGCCCACATTTTTCCGGCCCGATCCTGATAGATCGTCGTGACCCCGGGGGCGGGAAGCACTTCCGGGATCGCCGTGAACTTCCCGTCCTTCAGCGTGCTCACGCCACTCAACCCGGTGCCGATCCACAAAGTGCCATCGCGGTCGACGAAGAGTGCACCGATCCGCATGTCCCTGAGGCCCGGCGTGTTGCGCATGCTGAACGTCGTAAACGCCACGCCGTCGAAGCGCGTGAGGCCGAGCTGCGATCCAATCCAGAGGTAGCCATCGCGCGTCTGCGCCAGTGACGTGACCGTCGACTGCGGAAGCCCGCGATCCGTGTCCCACTTCTCGAGGATGTACTGGCTGATGGGCCTCGCCGCGTCCAGCCCGGTCACGGACTGCGCAACGGCAGGCTGTGCAACCACGATGAGCAATCCCCCCACGAGGCGGCGGGGTCGCAGGAAGGCGCGACCTCGCGAGAGCACGCACGCGTTCAGGGATCGAATCGACATCGAGGGATCTCCAGCAGGGCGGGCAGCCGGGCCGCGTCCAGCTGGAGTATCGGTCACCGTCCCGCATTTCCTTGAACCGGGCACGCAACGCATGTCGCAGAAAGACCCGCTGATCTATTGCTAATTTTCTAGCATCTGCGGTGGCGATTGGAGGGCGGAGTGGACCGCGCGCTGTCGAAGATCGCCGAGTTGGGGAGCAGCGGGGCGCGCCGCTCTCACTACGTCGCGCTCATGGACGGCGGCCGACTATCGAACGACGAGCACGAGCGCGTGCTTCGCGGCGTGAGCCAGAACTTTCGCGACAGCTCGGGCGACCTGCGACACGTGCTGACGCGTGCCGTGCCGCGGTTCCGGGTGAGCAACGCGAGCGTGGCGGCGCTCGAGAATGCGCTGCGCGCCATGCCCTCGAGCGGCGACAAGCGGACGCTGGTCGAGCTCTATGCCGGCACAGACGATCGCGAAATGCTGCTGGCCATGATGCGCGTGGCGCGGACCATCCCGAGCAGCGGCGACAATGCGCGGCTGCTTCGGACGCTCGCACCGCGATACCTCTCGGGCAACGACCGCGACCTTCATGAAGCGTTCTTCGGTGTCGAGCGGACGATCCCCTCGTCGGGCGACGCGCGACGGGTACTCGAGGCGGCGGTTGACTATGCGCCGAAGTCGCCAGAAGTGACGCACGCGATCATCGATGCCTCACGCGCCCTCGCGTCGTCCGGCGACCGCACGGCCGTACTGATCGCGCTGGTGCGGAGCGGCGCGGTGCAGGGAAGGGAGATTCGCGACGCGTTCTTCGCGGCCGCGGAGACCATCGCGTCCGAGGGTGATCGGAGCCGGGTATTGATGGCCGTTTCGCGGTAAGATCTGCGATGTGGCGTGGCGCGCTCCGCGTGCCGCGTTCCGTCCACCACACTAGAACTTCCACCACCCTGAAGATGTCGAATCACGCCCAGGACCTCTCCCGTCGCGAACGACAGATCATGGACCTCCTTTTCCGCTCGGGAAAGGCGACGGCCGCCGAGGTACTCGATGGCCTCCCGGACGCGCCGTCGTACTCGGCCGTGCGGGCACTGCTGCGAATCCTCGAGCAGAAAGGCCATGTCCGGCACGAGGAGGATGGACGCACTTACGTCTACTCCCCAATCGTGCGCCGCGCGGATGCACGACAGTCCGCCCTCTCGCACCTGCTGAAGACATTCTTCGACAACTCGGCCGAGCAGGCTGTGGCCGCCCTGTTGGCGATCAAGGGAGAGAAGATGTCCGCCGAGGAACTGGAGCGCTTGTCGGTCATGATCGAGGGCGCCAGGAAGGAGGGCCGGTGAGATGAGCCTCTCCGCCGTAATCGACCGCCTCGACGCGATCGCGCCTGCATTCATCGACGCCGCGCTCCGCGGTGCCGTGGTGCTGCTCCTCGCGCTCGTCCTCACGCACCTGCTGCGGCGGCGATCGGCTGCGGCGCGGCACCTGGTGTGGGTCGGCGCCGTGGTCATCCAGCTGGCGCTTCCCCTCTTCGCGATCTGGGGGCCCAATTGGGACCTCCCCGTCTCGAGCGGGATCGCCAGCATCCTTCCCGTACACCTGCCCGCGGGCGGCCCCACT
>JBKJMP010000483.1:0-3666 GCA_046596395.1 Gemmatimonadaceae bacterium | reverse complement strand
CGGTGTTCGACGTCCCGCAATCGGTGCCGCTGCCCGATCCTATCCGCAAGGGTGCGGAAGGGATCAAGAAGATTCTCGGGAAAATCTTTCGTTTCTAGCCCCGGCCGAGTGGTTCGTCCCGGTGGCTCGGCAAAGAGCTTTGACACGGAGAGCACGAAGGACACGGAGCACACGGAGAAACCCACACAGCTCAGTTCAGAATGCGCTTGATGCCGTCCTTCAGAAGCAATTCATGGAAGTTGATGAGTAGCCCGACGGGGTGACCGCTGAGCCTGAGATAAGAGAGAAGCTGGGCACCGTGGACTTTCTGCAGCTTCGTGACGGCCTTCAGTTCCACGACAACGGTACCGTTTACCAACATGTCCATGCGGTAGCCGAGATCCAACTGAACCTCTTTGTAACTGACGGGCAGAGGCAACTGTGTTTGTACAGTCAGGCCACGCGATCGTAGCTCATACTCGAGGCAGGATTCGTAAGCACTTCGAGGAGCCCTGGACCGAGATGTGAGTGAACCTCCATTGCGGCGCCAATGATCTCCGAGGTGATCGCGCCGGCGGGATGAGCGATCAATGCCATGGGCTTCTCCGTGTGCTCCGTGTCCCTCCGTGTGCTCCGTGTTAAAGCACTTGAGAAGGGCCGGTTAGCGATGCCAGTCAGCGGAGCGGCATTGTACTATCCGAGCGTCACACAAACGACATTCGGACCTTAGAGAATCCCCAGACTGCCCGTTCCAGTGTAGCCTGGGAACAGGGTGTCCAACCTCGTCGCGCCGAGATGCTTCGACGCCACCTCGCCGAACACCGACCGGAAGTCCGTCGTCAACGCGAGATCGCGCCCCTCGTACAACTGCTCGACCTCCAGCCCCGGCCACTTTCCGTACACCTTCCGTCCCTTCACATCCCCGCCGATCACGAACAACGCACCGGCATGACCGTGGTCGGTGCCGCCGTTGCCGTTCTGCCGCACCGTGCGCCCGAACTCCGACATCGTCATGATCGTCACGTCGGCCATGCGGTCGCCGAGGTCCGCGACGAGCGCCGCGATCGAATTGGCAAAGTCGCCGAGCCGCGCGGCGAGCTGGCCGGTGGATGCACCCTGGTTCACGTGCGTGTCCCATCCGCCCACGTCGGCAAACGCCACCTCGAGCCCGACGTCCGACTTGATGAGCTGCGCAATCTGCTTGAGCCGCGTGCCGAACTGCGAAGTGGGATAGCTCGCGCCGTTGCGCGGCAGGTACTTCTGCGGATCGGCCGCCTTGAGGATCTTCACGGCCTCGAACATCTCGCCACCTGCCGCGTGGACGACGTCCGCGTTGCCCGTCCGATACAACGCCTCGAGGCGTTCTGCTGCGGGACCGGTCGCACGCACCGAAAACTCGGCCAGCGAATTCATCGCGATCGTCGGCGCGGGACCCTCGAGCATCCTCGGCGTCTGCTGCGCCATGGCCACCGCGCGGAACGGAGTCGGCGACGTCGCACAACCGGCTTCGCACGTCCCCTTCACCGCGAGAAAGCGATTCAGCCAGCCGTCGCGCGTGCCTTTGCGATCCGGCGTGCCCGTCTCCATGTAATCCTGCGCGTCGAAGTGCGAGCGCGTCGCGCTCGGACTGCCCACGGCGTGCACTGGCGCAAGGATCCCCTGGTCCCACAGCGGCTTCATCGGCGAGAGCGCCGGATGTAGCCCGAAGAATCCGTCGAGGTCGATCGCGCCGGCGGGCCCCGTGCTCATCGTGGGCCGGGCAATCGCGATGTTCGGACGTAGGCGGTAGTACGCCGCCTCGCCGTGCGGCACGACGACGTTCAGCGCATCCGCCGCACCACGCTGAAACAGGCAGATGAGCGTCTTGCCGCGCGCGCCCTTCAGTGCGGCGCCGTTCAGCAGCTCACTTCCATATGCCGTGCGGCGAAGAAAGCTCGGGCTCAACCCCATGGTCACGAGGGCGAGCGCACCGTTCTTCATGAAGACTCTACGATCCATCTGATATCTCCCTGATGCAGCGCGCTACCGCCGCTGGAATTCCGGAGCGCCGAGCGCGAGGCCGACCACCTGCGCGAGACCACCCAACTGTGCCTGCTGCCCCAACACTCGGCCCATCGGTACCCGCGGCGCGCCGTCCTTGCCGGGCATCACTTCACGCGCGCGTCCACGTAGCGGATCCGCGGACGTCATCCCCGACAACTCCTCCGCCGAGCTGTCCGGCTTCACCGTCGCGGCGAGCTTCGCGGCGAGCGGATTCTCCCCGCTCATCAGGATCTCGCGCGTATCCGGCGACGACTGGCCACCGAAGAACGCGAGCACCACCGCGTCCACCTGTTGCTCGCGCGGCGCGCTCCGCAGGCGCTCGGTCTCGCTCCACTTCGAAAGCGCTGCGCCCGGAAAGCGGCCCGCTGCCAGCCCGAGCCCGAAGTTGATGCGATTGAGGATCGCACCGCTGTTCATCCACGACTCGCCCGTCTCCGGCCAACCATTCGGTGCCTGATGACCGAACATCGGCGCGCCGAGGAACCCAACGAGCTGCGCCGAGCGCATCGTTGTATCCGCGTCGGCGCCGATCGCACGAAGTGCCGACGCCACCAGCTCGAACGGCGCCTTCACCTTGCTGCGATACGCGGCGCTGCTAAAGAACTCCGGGCTCGTGACGATCGTCCGGACGACTTCGCGGATGTCGCCATTGGTGCGCGTGAAGGTTGCGGCCGCGCGATCGACCAGCGCCTGCGGCGGGGCGTCGCTCACGAAGCGCGTGGCGAGCTTGCGCGCGATGAACTTCGCGGTGCTCGGATGCCGCGCCACGATATCCAGGACCGCTTCGCCATCCTCGACCCCTCGGCCCGCCGGCAGCACGGTGCCCAGCACGACCTTTCGGTCCGCGTCGTGAATCTGCGGAGCGAACGTGAACTCCGCGCCCTGGCGCGGGTTCATCGTCCAGCCCGTGAGGGCGCGTGCAACCTCGATGATGTCCTGCTGCGTGTACCCGCCATCGACGCCCATCGTGTGGAGCTCCATGAGCTCGCGGGCGTAGTTCTCGTTCAGTCCGCGCCGGGCGCGCGGCGGTGGCGGCGCGTTCGGCCGCGCGCGTCTCCGCTGCTGCTGCTGGCGCTCGTTGACGAGTGTGTTGTGCGTGGAATCGGCGGCGCTCTGCCACTGGTCGAGATAGAAGAGCATCGCCGGGCTCTTGGCCACGGCGCCGAGCAGGTCGCGGAAGTTGCCGAGGGCGCGCGGGCGAATCACGTCGCGGTCGTAGGCGGGGATGTAGAGGCGCACCTGCCCCTTGCCGGCAAAGACGGTGAAGTGATTGTGCCAGAAGTCCGTCATCACTTCTTCCAACTGGCGCTCGCTCACGACCGCGCGCGCGAGCTTCGCGGACTGCACCTCGCCGAGGATCCGCTGGTTGCGGCGGGCGAGCTCGCGAAGCTCGGGATTGTCGCGCATGACCTCCGCTCGCATGTCGCGCCGGCTGCTCGTGTCACCCTCGCGTGCGTTCGCGCGCTGGTTCTGGCGCTGCGCCATCTGCACTTCCGTGTACATGGCGACGAGCTCGCTCGTCGGCTTCCGCAGCATCTCATAGGAAGCGGCGGCCCGCTCCGCCGCCTTGTCGTCGATGCGGTCGGGGGACAACTGCAGGGCGATCCAGCGGTCCACGCCCATCGCGCGGACCTTGGCCACGTC
>JBKJMP010000367.1:0-3822 GCA_046596395.1 Gemmatimonadaceae bacterium | reverse complement strand
TCTCCCTCTACCATCCCGCTGACGGTCGCCCCGCCCCCGACTCCACCGAGATCCGGGTCTGGTACTCATCGGACGCCATCTACTTCGGGATCAAGGCCTTCGCCGAGTCGGGAACAGTCGCTGCCACACTCGCTGACCGCGATCGCCTCGCCAGTGACGACATCGTCGAATTACACCTCGATACCTTCCACGAGCGCAACCGCGCCTTCGTCTTCATCGTCAACCCGTTCGGCGTTCAGGCCGACGGCACCAAGAGCGAAGGGGGTGGCTTCATTCCGGGCTCCAACATCGGGCCCGGACAGAACGACTTGAGTGCCGACTTCATCTGGCAGTCGCGCGGCCAGCTCACGCCCACCGGCTTCGACATCGAAGTCCGCATTCCGTTCGCGAGTCTTCGCTATCCGTCCGGATCGTCGCCGCAACGGTGGGGACTCCAGATCGTCCGGCGGGTGCAGAGCAACGGCTACGAGGAGACGTGGACGCCAGCGCGCCGCGCGTCGGCGTCGTTCATCGCACAGTACGGAACGCTCGAGGGCCTGAGCGGCATGCGCCACGGCCAGATCGTCGAGCTCAATCCGGAATTCACCAACACCACGCGCGGCGACGTCGCGAGCAACTACACATCACAGTCGCAACTCGGCGGCAACGTCCGCTGGGCCATGGGCAGCAACTTCGTCCTCAACGGCACGGTGAAGCCGGACTTCTCCCAGGTGGAGGCCGACGCCACGCAGGTCGCCGCCGACGAACGCTTCGCGCTTTTCTATCCGGAGAAGCGACCGTTCTTCGTGGAGGCGCTCGACCAGTTCAACGTCCCCAACCAGCTCGTCTACACCCGTCGCATCGTGCAGCCCGATGGCGCCGCCAAGCTCACCGGCAAGATCGGCCGCATCGACATCGCCGCCCTGTCGGCGCGCGACCAGGGCAGCTTCGCCGACATCGTGCGCCTGCGCACGGGCATCGGCGAGCAGTCGCAGGCCGGCCTGCTCTACAGTGACCGCATTGGCAACGACCGCGCGAACCGCGTCATCGGCGCCGACGCCAAGATCGTCTTCAAGCGCATCTACTTCGCCCAGTTCCAGGCGGTGCAGAGCTTC
The DNA here is from genome assembly GCA_046596395.1 of Gemmatimonadaceae bacterium. Taxonomy (GTDB): domain Bacteria; phylum Gemmatimonadota; class Gemmatimonadetes; order Gemmatimonadales; family Gemmatimonadaceae; genus AG11. The sequence goes on along the minus strand of JBKJMP010000367.1, from coordinate 2,728 downwards.
ACGTCGGTGAACGACGTCGGGACGTCCGGCGCAATGTGGGAGGCGGTCGTTGACGCCACCAACCGCGCCTGGGGATTCCACTACAACCTCCTTGGCATCGCGCCGGACTTCCGCGCCGACAACGGATTCGTGCCGCGCACGGGATTCATCCGGCCGAACGCCGCGAACCGCTTCACCTGGTACGGCAAGCCCGGCGCGCTCGCGGAGCGGTTCAACGTCTTCCTCACCGAGCAAGGCACCTGGCGTTACGACGATTTCTTCAAGGGGCACTCGATTCTCGAGGGCACAGCCGCCGCGGCGATGAGCGTCACGCTCCGCGGCGGATGGAGCATCGGTGCCACGCCGCGCGTGGGCACATTCGCATTCGATGCGCCCTCGCCGCGCATCGGCGCCTTCACAACGTCGTTCAGCGCCGCCACGCCACAGTTCCGAAAGTTCAGCGCGTCGGTAGGCACCACCACAGGCAACGACGTCGACTTCCTCGAGACATCGCGCGTACGGCGCGTGGACTACAACGCGGCGCTCGACCTGCGGCCCAGCGACCGGCTGCGCGTCAGTGCGACCTACACGTCCACCTCGTTCGCACGCCGGTCCACCGGCGAGCGCTCGGCATTCGCCCGCATTCCACGCGTCAAGGCGGAGTACCAACTCGCGCGCCCGCTGTTCGTGCGCGTGGTGTCGCAGTACACCGCGACGCGTCGCGCGGCGTTCATGACGTCGCCCGAGAGCGCGTCGAACGTGCTGCGGAGCGACGTGTTGCTGTCGTACCGCCCAGCGCCAGGAACGGTGTTCTTCGCAGGATATGGTGGCGCGCTGAACGAGGAGGATCCGCTCGCATTCACGCGTTTACGCCGCACGGCCGATGCGTTCTTCGTGAAGGGGAGCTACGTTCTGCGCGCAGGTATTTGACCCTTCCTCCGAGGAGAAGCACCATGCGCGTCCTGTCTCGCTCCGCCCTCTGCATCACGGTCGTCCTCGCCGCCTGTGCCAAAGCCGATGCACCGGCCGTGGACACCACCGCCGCAATGACGCCAGCTCCGCCGCCGCCGGCCGCCATCTCCCTCGCCGACGTGGCTGGCACCTGGAACACCATCGCACGCCCGGCCGACGGGACGGACACCACATCGACGGCATCCACGATGACTGCCACCGCCGACACGACCGGCTGGTTCGTCACGATCGGCGGCCAGAAGACGCCGCTGCACGTTCGCGTGGACGGCGACAGCGTCATGGTCACCTCCGAGCCCTACAACAGCGTGCGCCGCAAGGGCGTGAAGGTGGTGACCACGGGCGTGCATCGCCTCGTGGGTGGGAAGCTCGTGGGCACCACCGTAGCGCATTATGACGTGAAGACCGCCGACTCGGTGTTGGTCCTCACCGTCGAATCGACCAAGGCGCCGTAAGACTCAGAAGCGAACGCCCACGGTGATCGGCAGTGTCATGATCGGCTTGTTATCCGCCAGCATGACGTGCAGGCGAAGGTCTGCGACTGCCGAGAACCCCGTGAGCGGAATCTCCACGCCGCCGCCGACGTTGAAGCCAGGGCGCGTGCCTTCCTGCGTCGCGTTGTAAATCGCGATACCACCTGCCACGAACGTCTGCGCGGTCGCCGCCTGCAGTCGATACACGATCGTGCTGCCGAGCGAGAGAAGATTCACGTCTCGCCCGGTGGTGCGGTCGGACTTGAGCGCGAACCGCTGGAACAGCGCCTCACCGCGCAGCGAGTAGGGCTGGCCGCTCACCGCATACTCGATCACGCCGCCCACCAGATAGCCTGCCGCGTGGTCGTCCGACAACCGCCCGAGCGGGAGGGCGATACCAGCCGTGACGCCATAGAGCGGCACGTAGTACTCCGACTGCGTGCGTGGCGCCGGCGCCTCGGGAGGACCCGACACCTGCGCGGATGCCGTGCTGGCGACGACGACCGAAAGAAGTCCGACGAGTGCAATGCGCATGATATCACGGGCTAAAGAAGTTTGGCGACCCACTCGCCGACGAAATACCCCACAGCGGCGACGCCGAGCCCCACGACGAACATGTCCATGCCGGAGCGGAACACGCTCCGTCCCGTGAACACTGACCGCGCGGCGCCCACCACCCAGTGGGACAGCATCGAGATCACGAACGACACGATCGCCGCGGTGGGCCCACTGAAGAAGAAGAAGGGCGCCACGGGAATCGCCGCACCGATCGCGGTCGCGCTCCCCGTGATCCACGCCTCGCGCAGCGGCGATGTCGGACTCTCCGTAATGCCGAGTTCCTCCTGCACCTGCTCGGCCAGCATCTTCTCGGGGTCGGCCATGACCTGCGTCGCGATGCGGTGCGCCGATTCGCGGTCCATCCCCTTCGCCTCGTAGATGAGCGCGAGTTCGTCACGCTCGATCTCGGGCATCAGCGCGACCTCGTCTCGCTCCATCGCGATCTCGTGCGCATTCACCTCGCGTTCGCTCTGCGCCGCGAGGTAGCCGCTCGAGCCCATCGAGAGGGCGTCCGCGATGAGGCCTGCGACGCCGGCGACGATCACGGCGTGATAGCTCCCCGTCGTTGCCGTCGCGCCAATCACTCCCGCGACGAGCCCGAAGTTCGCCGTCAGGCCATCGTTGAATCCGTAGATGACGTTGCGGAGGAATCCGCCGGCGCCCGTCTTGTGCCACGGCTCGCCCGTGCGGCCCGCGACGACGTTCAGCGTGGTCGCGTGCTCGGCCGATTCCTTCGCGAGCAGCAGCGC
>JBKJMP010000218.1:0-10138 GCA_046596395.1 Gemmatimonadaceae bacterium | reverse complement strand
GGACGGAGGCGCGTGGGTACCTGATGGCCGGCGGTGCGAACGCGGTCAACATGTACATCGACCGCGACATCGACGACCGCATGGCGCGCACGCGCCTCCGCCCCATCCCCAGCGGACGCATGCACGCCGAAGCCGTGCTCGCCTTCGGCATCCTGTGCGCAACCACCGCGACGTTCCTCCTCGCGCACATGGCCAACGTCCTCACGGCGGCGCTCGCGCTCGGCGGCTTCTATACGTACGTCTTCATCTACACGCGGTGGCTCAAGCGCAGCTCACCGCAGAACATTGTCATCGGCGGCGCGGCGGGTGCGTTTCCACCGCTCGTCGGATGTGCCGCCGTGACCGGCCGCATCGACCTGTTCGCGATCTACCTCTTCCTCATCGTCTTCTACTGGACGCCGCCGCACTTCTGGGCCCTCGCGCTCAACAAGCAGCGCGACTACAACACGGCCGGCGTTCCCATGGCGCCGCTCGTGTGGGGCGAACGCGAGACGATGCGGAACATGCTCTGGTACACGATCATCCTCATCCCCATCACGCTGCTGCCCGTCGCCTTCGGCGCACTGGGCACGCCGTATTTCGTGATGGCCGCCGCGCTCGGTGCCTGGCTGCTGGTTGGCGTGATTCGCGTGATGCGCGCCGAGGACTTCGTGAAGCCTGCGTGGGCGGTGTACAAGTTCTCGCTGCTGTACCTCGCGCTGCTGTTCGTCGCGATGGTCCTCGACCGCGCCCTCGCATGACCGAAGACTCCAGTGCCCGTGAGTTGCCGCTGCTCCTCGGCGCCATCGACGACGTCGAGGAGACGCTGATGCTCATCGGCGCACCGGACAAGGCGGGCGTGGTGCACGTGCGCTCCTGGTCGGCCGACGCCTGGAGTGCCCCGCCGACGGCTCGCGCCGAGCGCGCAAGTGCGTTGCTCGAATGGCTGGAGCAACAGGGCAAGCGTCGCAGACCGATGAACCAGTCGCTCTACGCCCTGCGGCTCTGGCTGCGCGGCGTGGGAGGCGGAGGTAACAGCCCGCGTTGAGGTGACGACTCCCGCGTCGCCCGAGGGCAGCCGCCGCGGTCGTCCCAAATCGCCGAAGCCGCTCGGCGCACTGCTCCCGCGCTTGCGTCCGTACGCGAGCCGCCTTGCGGTATGTGCGGTGTGTCTCCTCGTCGCGGCTGGAGTTGGCCTCGCGTTTCCGCAGGTCGTTCGCCACCTGCTCGACGCCGCGTTCCAGGATCGCGACCGCGCACTGCTCGACCGCATCGCCATCGGGCTCATTCTCGCCTTCGCATTGCAGGGCGTGATGAACTTCGTGCAGGTCTACCTGCTGACCGGGACGTCTGAGCGCGTCGTAGCGAAGCTGCGCGAGGATGTGTTCGCGCACCTGATCCGGTTATCGCCGGGATTTTTCACCGAGCGCCGCACCGGCGAGCTCACGAGCCGCCTCTCCGCCGACCTCGCGGTGCTCCAGACGCTCATGGGCTCGTGGATCAGCGAGCTCGCGCGGCAGTCGCTGTTTCTCGTCGGCGGCATCGTGCTCCTCACCTTGACACATCCGCGCCTCACGACGACGACGCTTGCCGTCGTCCCCATCATCGTCGGTGCCGCGTTCTTCTTCGGACGTCGGCTGCGTCGCGCGAGCACTGGCGTGCAGGATCGCGTCGCCGAGGCGATGGGGATGGCCGACGAATCGTTCTCGCAGATTCGGACCGTGCAGGGCTTCGTGCGCGAGGGCGAGGAGACGCGTCGTTACGAGTTCCTGCTTGCGGGTGTGGTGCGCGCGGCGCTCGCGCGTGCACGCATGCGCGCGACGCTGTTCGGCGTGGTCGGCTTCGCGGCATTCGCCGGTGTGGTGGCGGTGTTGTGGCAGGGCGGACGTCTCGTGCTCGATGGCGTGCTGACGCCGGGAGCATTGGTGTCGTTTCTTCTGTACGCGATCACGGTCGCCGCCGCCGTTGGCCAGCTCGCATCATTGTTCGGGAGCTACCAGGAGGCGATCGGCGCCGCGCAGCGGGTGTTCGAGCTGCTCGAGATGCGTCCGACGGTTGCCGAGCCGGTCGCGCCCGTCGCGCTGCGGCGTCCCGTACGCGGCGCCGTCGCGCTCGACGCGGTGCACTTCCGGTACGACGCCGAGCTTCCCGACGCGCTCGTCGATGTGAGCATCACGATCGCACCGGGCGAAGTCGTCGCGCTCGTGGGGCCGAGTGGTGCGGGCAAGACGACGATTGCGTCGCTCATTCCGCGCTTCTGGGACGTGACGTCGGGACGCATCACGCTCGACGGCGTGGACATTCGCGAGCTGTCGTTCGCCGACCTGCGCGGGTCGGTGGGCCTCGTACCGCAGGAGCCAGCGCTGTTCAGCGGGTCGGTTCGGGAGAACATTGCGTATGCGCGGCCGGATGCATCGGATGCAGATGTATTGTCGGCAGCGCGCGCGGCGCATGCGATCGAGTTCATCGATCGGCTGCCCCTCGGCATGGCAACGCTGGTCGGCGAACGCGGGGTGAAGCTGTCGGGAGGACAACGGCAGCGCATCGCGCTCGCGCGGGTGTTCCTCAAGGATCCGGCGGTCGTGGTCCTCGATGAGGCGACGTCGAGTCTCGATAATGAGAGCGAGCGCTTGGTCGAGGAGGCAATGGAGGAGCTACTGCGTGGCCGCTCGACGTTGATCATTGCGCACCGGCTGAGGACCGTGCGCCGAGCCGACCGGGTGCTCGTGCTCGATCATGGTCGCGTCGTCGAGCAGGGAACGCACGAGGAGTTGCTCGCGCGGGGTGGGTTGTACGGAACGCTCTACCAGGCAGAGCTGCGGGCGTAGTTCAGATTAGCGGAACAGCACTTTTACCACGGAGGACACGGAGGACACGGAGAAGACCAGAACTTCTGACGGGCGTCATCCTGTGCACAGCGAAGGATCTGCACGTGTTGTCATCCCGAGCGAAGTCGAGGGATCTGTATTTACCGTCGCTCGAGGTCGAGACGGTAGTTCGGCCGTTCGTACATCGGCACGAATCCCACGCGCTCCATGTTCCTCCGCGATTGACTGGGCACCGTGGTCACCAGGGTGTCAGCCGCGACCCACGCGCAACCCAGCGCCCGTGCGTCTGCGAGTCGCCTGCAAAGCAGTGCGGTTTGCGCACCACGACCGCGGTCTGCCTGCAGCGTAGCTCCAAGGCCGCACCAACCGCGACCATCCTGCACATACAGCGCACCGCCGGCGATTGGACGGTCACCGTCATACGCGAGGTAGTACTTCCATCCCGGCTTGCCGAGCGTCGACCGGATACCAGGCCCGAGCCCTTCTGGCACACCTAACGGTGCGGCCACGATTTCCTCGAAGAGTTCACCGTCGCGCGGTCCGATCTCATCGATCCGTAGCTCTGCTGAGAGTGCGACCGCTGGTTCGGCCCCGTCGATGAGGCGATACAACTTGGTGATCTTCGACAACAGCGTGAATCCTCGCTCGGCGAACCAATCCGCGGCGTTCGCGGGCTGTCCCGCGGGGCTCCACTGGATCATGAATCGTGAGACGCCCGCAGACGTGTACTCCGCGACGATCGTGTCCAATACCGTTTCCGAAAATGGTTCGCTTAGCCCTAGCCCCATGACTCGGTTGATGATGAGTTCCCGCGTGTTACTGGCGAACAACAGCGTCAAGCCATTGCGGTGACGCACGTCGATGCCCAACCGCTCGCGGAATTCACTCGGCAGGGACCTCTGGAGGTCAATCCAGGCGTCCGCCTCAATCGTCTCAACTTGAATGGGCGTCGGGATCTCAGCCATCGCCCCGTGAGTCGCCAGGCGGATGGAGCTCGCGGAGCTCGCCCAGTTGGAGAGTCACGGCGAGAGAAGCGACCTCCGCCGCATACTGTCTGATCATCGGCCAGCTCGTGGTCCACAACACGGCGATCGCGAGGCGACGCCCTGTCAGATTCTGCTGATAGCGCAGATTCTTGTCGGTAGTTACGAGAAGCTCGAACCCAGCCGCTTCGGCTTCTCGAATGTGCGCGCCGTTCTCGAGCTGTGCCCATCCGCGCTCGACCGCCGTCTCAACCCTGTGGTCGCCGAAGGCGAGGCGCAGGGGAACTGGTGTCCCTTGGTCGAACAGGATTCGCAGATGACCTCAGACCGAAACAGTCAGGCTCTGGCTCGCATGCTCGAGAACCGCGTCGACCTGTTCGCGTGTCACACCAGGAAACCGCTCGAGGAACTCCAGGACTGACGCGCCCCCCTCGAGATTCTCGAAGAGCGCGCGCACCGGAACGCGGGTAGAACGGAACAGCCATTCCCCGCTGACTTTTCCAGGGAGGCGTTCCACGACGGGACACTGGCTCCAGTCGAGCATACTGGAAGTGTACTCAACCCCGCGTCAGATGGAAACGTTGAAGTCAGCCGCTATGCTGTCCGGCGCAGTCGCCGGAACCGAGGCCACCACGAGGCGTCTCGCTCGAAGGGTCTTACAAATCTCGCGCAGGTCGGCTGCCGACCATTCTGTCGGGAGAAGGTTCACTGACTGGAGCGTGGACTAGATGTCCCTTTGGCTTGTGAGCGCGAGGGTTGCCGGCGTCTTGATCGCGACCTTCTCGATTTCTCGGAGAGTCCGTTGCGTTGCAGTGTCTTCGGGCGCACGCGAAATGAGAAGCACGCGGCGACTCCACCACTGAGAGTGGAACCGCGGATGGAGTCTAGTGACTAGCAGCAACTCCAGAGACGAACGAGCCGCCGCCGCGGCGCATCCCACACGAGCCGCACCATAGTTTCGTAACCATACGAGATCGAGACGCGCTCCTTCGGCCGCGGGATGAGGCTCGACAGCACCGCGGTGTCCTCCGCCAGGATCCGCACGCCCGGCGCATCGAAGCGCTGAACCTTCACCGACGCGAGCACTGTGTCCAACCGGGCGCGCAGCACCGCTGCAGTTCGCGGCGCCGAATCGAGGTGCGCGAACTCGTCGGCGCGCGACCACGCCTCACGGAGCTTCTCCTCCCCACCGACGAGGATACGGAGTACGATCGGCTGACTGTCGACGCGCGCGCCGCTCATCTCGAGGTGAACGCTGTCGGCCTGACCATCGCCGGTGAGATCGATTGCGGTGCCTCGACGATACGATGGCTCCGCGCCTGCAGGCGCAGGAGCGGGAGCAGCCGCAACTGGTATTGAAGCGGCAACGCTGTCCGCAGCCGGTGGCGCTGCCTCACCACAGCCGAGGATGCCGACGACGACCATCGCAGATCCCGCGCAGACGAAGAAGGCTTCTCGCATCGACCTCCCTCGCGACTGCGTTGACGCCGTTGAGCCCGAAACCAACCACCTTCAACCGGCGCACCCGAAACCTGGATCGATCCGGCCCGGCACTGGGGCGGTAACACGAAAGGACCGGTTGTCCGGGCGGTTACAGAGAACGGATAACCGGCAGTTCAACGGAATGTGCAGATCCTTGGCTGCCCTCAGGATGACGACTCAGGGTTCAAGCGCGATCGCAAGCTTGAGTGTCCCGCCCCCAGTCACCTCGACCGCCTGCTCCGCCACCTTCGTCCGCTCGTGCCACGCGTGCAACGTGTACTTGCCAGGCGGCACACTGTCGATCGTGAAAGAACCGGCAACTGAAGTCACCGCAAAGTACGGATGATCGAAGACGGCGAGGTACGCCTTCGCCCACGCGTGCACCGTGTCGCGAACCATCACCATCCCCGCCCGCTTGAACGGCAACTCCGTCGGAATCACCTGCTCTCCCCCACCCAGCTGTATCGACGCGCGAGGTACCGTATCCCCTCCGGCACTGAATCGAAGATGCTGCCGAAAGTCATCGTGAGTGATGACGTTCACCGCACTGCCCACCATTGCGGCCTGCACGCGCGGGACCAGCCTGCACCGATCGTTCTCCAGCTCCACTCGTCGCTCGAGCCCCGGCGCCTTCCCCGTGCGTACCCCTTCGAGCCACACGACCACGCCTGCCACCCCGCCATCCGGCTGCACCTTCACCGACTCGTCCAGGATGGTCGGTCCGCAGAGCGCCGCGTCAGCGCCGGCGTCCACCGCGGGAAGCGGAGCGATCGAGCTCTTGAACGTCACCGTGCCGGTGACCGAACCATTTACCGCGATCGGAGCCACCGTGTATGGCGTGCTCGCCGCGGGAATGACGACCTCGCCTCCCGACTCGGTCTGGACAGCCGTCTTGCCGGCAACAGCCTTGCGCGAGCTTCCAGCGGCGTCGCCCGAGCATCCAGCGGCGAACATGAGGCAGAGCGCGAGACGCGCGTGGTTTGGAACAGCGATCACGTGGGATTGGCGAGTGTTTTCGGCAAGTAGCTTCGATGCTCCAAGGGCAAGTGACGAGCCACCCACATCCGTCGAGCTCGCTCGTTCTCGGCCAGCAAACTAACATGCTCGCATGCGCCTCACCGTCTCCGCAATCTGCTGCGCCGCCACGATCGCAGGCTGCACCATGCTCCCCGGCGTCGAACGCCGCATCGGCGAGCGGTGGGCCTTCGCCGCGCCGTGGGACGCTCGAAGCACGACGACCCTTCGCACGCACGCCGCCGCCCTCGATGCCGCTATCGTCGATTGGATCGCACTCGACACGCTCACGGCGCTCCCGCTCGTCCAGTTCGGTGATTCCCTCGCGACATCGATGCCGCCGGGAACGCGTCGGATGGCGCTGCTGACCACGACGGTTGGATCCGGGGCCCATCCGGAGGTAGTTCGACGTCTCGCCACCGACTCGGCTACGATCAAGCGCACCGCCCTCGCCCTCTCCGATCGCCTCACGCGACTCGGCCTCCGCGGCATCGTCATCGACTTCGACGGCATGACGTCGCGCGACACCGCACTCACGCGCTCGGTCATCACCGTCCTCGCGAGCGCCATTCGCACGCGCGGGCTCGGCCCGGTGATCGTATCCGTTCCCGCGTCCGATACCGTCGCCTATCCCGCGCGGCTGTTCGAGTCGAGTGCCGACTTCCTGCTCGTGCGGCTCCACGACGAGCACGGCCCGACCTCCCCGCCAGGGGCGATCGCCTCGAGCGACTGGGCTCGGCGCGCCCTCGCCGCGCGCGTGTCCGAGCTCGGCGCGAGCCGCATCGTGGCCTCCCTGCCGACGTACGGCTACCTCTGGCGACAGGGGCGCACCCCGGCGACGCCCATCTCTTACGACGAGGGCCGGCGCCTCGCGGCCGAGGCGGGCGTCGCCCTCGAGCGCGATCCGGCAAGTGGTGCGCTGCGCGCCGTGCGCCCGGGCGTGGATGGCTGGGAGCTCTGGCTCACCGACGCCAACCAGCTCGACGCGCTCGAGCGGACCGTCGCGTCCCTGAACGTTCGACGCGTCACCTATTGGCGCCTCGGCCTGGAAGATCCAGCGCTCTGGGAAAACAGACGTCGCTGACGACCACAAGAGTTGATATAATGATGGGCCTGCCCCTTCTTAATCCCATGCCACCGCGCACTTTCCGGCCCCTCCGCACCGTCCGCTACGCCGCCGCGCTGCTCGTCGGCGTGGGGCTGTTGGCGTCGTGCTCCAAGGGTTCCCGGACCGCGGTTGCGGATTCTGCCGGGTCGGTCGCCGGCGATCGCTATTCCTCCTCCGTCGACGAAGGGCTTGGCGTGAGCGTCGTGATCGTGCTCGACAACTCGGGCTCGATGCGCGACAAGGCCAAGGGCGACAAGCGGGCGAAGTCCGAGATGGCGACAGAGGCTCTCGAGCGCACGCTCGACGCCACCGAGGAAGCGATCGCAAAGCGGCCCGACTATCCGATCAACGTTGGCCTCGTGATTTTCTCCGACGAGACCAACGTCATCATGGAGATCCAGCCCTACAACCGCGACTCGGTTCGTGCGGCCGTCGCGCGCGTGCCCAAGCCCGTCGGCGGCACCGCCATAGGCGACGCAATGCAGGAGGCGCGGGCGCTGCTCTATCGTGCCCGCACCTTCCGCAAGATCATGCTCGTCGTCACCGATGGAGAGAATACCGAAGGTGCCGATCCGGCTGACGTCGCACGTGAAATTTTCCGGCGCAGCGAAGGAGGCGTCGGCATGTATTTCGTCGCGTTCGATACCGACGCCAAGAAGTTCGGCTTTCTCCCCGAGGTGAAGGGCGAGGTCGTGAGCGCCCTCAACGGCGCCGCACTCGCGGCATCGCTCGGCACACTGTATCAGGGGAAAGTGCTCGCCGAGTCCGACGTCGAGCCCAGTGCCCCAATGCCTCTCGATTCAAGCCGTCGCGCCGCACCGGCGACGACCACTCCCAGGAGCAATCCATGATCATCGATAAATTCGTCACCGGCATCCGGGCCATCTTCAACAGCCTCGCGAACGCGCTGTGGGCGAAGAATCCGGTCGCGGTCCTCCAGCTCAAGATCGACGAGGCCACCGCGGAGATCCTCGGCGCTCGCAAGGGCGTGGAGCAGTACGCGGGCCTTGTCGAGGGCATCAAGCGGCAGGTCGCCGCGCTCACCGGGCAGGACGCGCAACTCGACGCGCAGATCAAGGCGCACCTGAAGGCGGGCAATCGCGAGCGTGCATCACAGCTCGTGTTGCAGTTGCAGGGCGTGCGCACGCAGCTCGAGTCGAAGAAGCGCGAGCTCGGCGTGCACGAGGAGGCGCTGAACAACAACATGCTCAAGCTACGTGCGGCGAACGACCATATCTCAGAGCTGCGCCAGCGCGGACAGCAGTATGCGGCCGAGCTCCAGATGAGCCGTGCCGAGGCGGAGATGGCGAAGGTGAGCGAGGCGTTGCAGGGCAATCTCGTCGGCAACTACACGACGGGTATCGGCCAGGCCGAGGAGCTCATCAAGAGCGAGATCGACAAGAATCGTGGTCGCGCGCACGTCGCGGCGTCGATGTCGTCGCAGGGTGTGGCCGAGATCAAGGCCGACCAGGCTGCGAAGCAGGCGCTCGCGGACGATCTGTTGAAGGGCTACGAGGTGGAGTTGGGCCTTGCGTCTCCGGAGACGACGGCCGTTGCCGAGCCGACGACCAAGGACCTTGGCCCGGCGAACAAGAACACGGCCTGATTTGTCATCCTGAGCGAAGCGAAGGATCAGCACTCGCTGTCATCCTGAGCGCCGTGAAGGATCTGCACCTTTTGTGTCTGCACTTAATCAACGAGGAATACAATGAGTGAAGGCAACGGCCCGAAGCCGCTCTTCTGGGTGATCATGGCGGTGCTGGTGCTTGGTCTGGGTTACCTCGGCCTCACCCGCATGCAGGGCAAGATGCCCGGCGCCGGGGGCACGCTTTCAGCCGACGAGATGGCCGCGGCGCAGAACGCCGTCGAGGCGCCCGACGCCGCGAGCGCGACGACGACGAAGGAGTACACCTTTACGCCGGCCGCTAAGCTTCCCGAGGTGAAGGGGACGTCGGCGTACCAGCCCCTCGGTGCCGACCGCGTCGTACGCCAGGCCATCAACGTGTGGGCCGGATGGAGCTCGCTCATCCTCGCCAACAACGGCATGAAGCCCCGCAAGGTGTGGACGGATGCGAACGGCAAGCCGTTCAAGCTGGACCTCGTCCTCATCGACGATCCCATCGCTATGCGCGATGCATTCGCCGGCGGAAAGATCCACATCGGGTGGGGCACGCTCGACATGGTGCGCCTCTTCGCCCAGGGACTGAAGAAGGACTCGCGCACGATGCCGCGCGTCTTTACGCAGACCGACTTCTCCAACGGCGGCGACGGCATCGTCGTCCGCGGCACCGTGAAAACCGTCGCCGACCTCCGCGGCAAGACGTGCGTGCTCGCGCAGAACTCGCCGTCGCACTTTTTCCTGCTGAACGCGCTGATCAACGGCGGCGTGCAGCCGAGCGAAGTCACCATGAAGTTCACTGGCGATGCCTTCCAGGCCGCCGCCGCCTTCAACGCCGACAAGAAGATCGACTGCGTGGTGACGTGGGCGCCGGACATCTACAACCTGGAAAAGATTCCGGGCAACAAGATGCTCGTGAGCACGGGCACGGCGAACAAGCTCATCGCCGACGTCTGGATGGTGCGCGCCGACTTTGCCAAGGACAACCTGCCCATCGTCGAAGGACTCGTGCGAGGGACGTTCGACGCCGTCGAGGAGTTGAAGTCCGATGCGGCGAAGGGGAAAGTCGCCAAGCTCATGGCCGACGCTTTCTCCATTCCGGAGACGGACGCGCGCAGCATGCTCG
>JBKJMP010000009.1:0-16792 GCA_046596395.1 Gemmatimonadaceae bacterium | reverse complement strand
CGATGGATTCGCACAACACAACCCAGGGGCTCATTGCGTCTCGCTTTATTTGTCCTCGTCTCGCTGATGGCGCTCGCCATGTCTCCCGCGCGCGCGCAGGTCACCGCGCGAAACGCCACGTATCTCGAACTGGGCGGACCCGGTGGCCTCTTCTCCCTCAACCACGACTTCCTGATCCGCGACCGGACGAGCGTTCGTGGCGGTTTCACGTCGTGGGGCATCGAGAGTTTCGATGGGTTGGACGAGAATCTCGATGCGGCTATCGTGGGCGTGAGCCGCCACGTCGATGCGAGCAGCGTATTCGGCGGTGAAGGACGCCTGATCGAATTGGGGGTGGCGGTGCTTGCGGGCCGATACTCGCGCCGGAGCTTCGGCGACGTCGAGCGCGAGGGAAATTTCGTGTCGCTCTCCCCCCAGCTTGGGGTCCGGCTCCAGCGGCCGCGCGGGGGTTTCTTCCTCCGCGCGACCGCTACACCGATGATCCACCTGCTCAACGCGGACAATGCATTTCCGACGTCGGCGCCAACCATGGCGGCGGGAATCAGCCTGGGCTACGCGTACTAGCCACCCCGCTCATCGCTTCGTGAGCCCCGTCAGCGAGACCCGATACTCCTTCGTCGCGGCATCATACCCAACAGTGTACGACGTCGGGTGATAGCCGCTCACCGCATACTGCGCTGGTATCTTCACCGGCGTCGCCGACGGCGCAGGCTTGGACTCCAGGTACGCCTTCGTGAGCATCGGCTCCGCGAAGATGAAGTTGCCGTCATACGAGCCATAGATGAACGTCTTCACGAAGGGTTGGCCGGCGAACTCCGGCGCGGCGACGTCCGCCCAGTGAATGCCCATCCGCGGGAAACCCATCGGGTCAGACGTGTAGCCCGCTGGAACGAACCCCGCCGTGGGAAGCCGTGTCATCTTCGTCCCGAACTGCGGATCGGCTGGGCTGATCACGTCTCGTTGGGCCTCCGTGATCGTGTAGAAGTGCACGTCGAAGTGCGGGACGGTGAAGATGTTCATCGGCGGATGGCCCATCGGCTGCCAGTTGATGGCGGCGGTCCTGAACGCAGTCGCGGCGGCCTCGGCCGGAAGCGGGAACACGTACTCCGTCAGCGTGGGGGGCAGGCCGATCAGGGCGGCCTCGGTCAGCGAAACGCCGAGCTCGGTCGGGTTGCCCGCTCGGTCGAGCGTGACGTATGCGCGGCCCGAGCCAGTGGCCATTGCCGCGCTCGCGCCGAAGAACGTGCCGCTCTGGTCTGGCGAAGTGGCGTCGGAGCAGGCGAAGACGACGCCCGTACTTACCGCGAGCAGGGCGATCGTGGAACTTGCCTTGTAACGTGTGAACATTGGACTCCTCGAAGCAGATTGGATGAAGGAGCGCCCTATCTAGCCCAGCTCTCCGTGGATGAGCGTCAGTTCCTCGTCAGCGCACCGTGAGGTGACACCAGTGCTGTTCCTCAGGGTGCTTGGCGGCCTCGCGCTCGAGCGCGACGGCGCGCCGCTCGACGCGATGGCTGCGCAGCGTAAGTCGTTGGCATTGCTGGCGCTTCTGGCAGTCGCTGGCACGCGCGGGATGAGCCGCGACGCGCTCATCGCCTACGTCTGGCCCGAGAGCGATACCGAGCGCGCTCGCGGTGCGCTGCGGCAAGCACTCCACGCCATGCGTCCGCGCGTCGGCGATGTGGAACTTCTGGTCGGCGGATCCGAGCTGCGCCTGAACCCGGACGTGGTCTCGAGCGACGTCACGCGATTCAGCGACTGCCTCGCCCGGGGCGAGCTCGCCGAGGCGGTGAGCGTGTATGGTGGACCGTTCCTCGACGGCTATCACCTGAGTGGTGCGCCGCAGTTCGAGCAATGGGTGGCCGAGCAGCGCAGTCGCTTCGCGCGCGACCTCACTGGTGCGCTCGAGCGACTCGCGACCGAGGCAGCGTCGCGAGGGGCGCACGCGGACGCGGTTGCCTTCTGGCACCGGCTCGCTGCCGCGGAACCACTGAACGGCCGCGTGGCAGTCGGTCTCATGCGCGCGCTGGCCGCAGCCGGGGATCCGGCGACCGCGCTGCGCCATTCAGCGATTCACGAGGCGTTGCTCCGCGAGGAGCTGGACTCCGCGCCGGACCCGGCGGTCGTGGCGCTCGCTACGCAGCTACGCTCGCAGCCCGAACTGCTCAGGGTGGAGCACCCGGTGGAGCCGGTATCAGCAAAGCAGAGCGACGTTGAAGTCGCCGTCCCCACAGAGGCGCCTACACGCAGCGCGAGGAGATCAGCGTCTCCAACGACGCTCGTCTCGCTCGGACTCATCGCGATCCTGGCGGCGATCGGAGTGTGGTGGGCGTTCGGTCGTCCCCCGCAGCACGTTGTCGCCGCGACCACCACCCCCCGCCTGTTGATCGCGCCGTTCGAGAACCTTACCGGCGACGCGCGCCTCGGCCACATCGGGCGGATGGCAGCCGACCGGCTCTCGCTTGCGGTCACACAGGTCGGTTCGGTCGACGTCGTGCCGTCGATAACCGTGCTCATGACGATGCGCGATACCACGGGCGGCTTCGCCGATCGTCTTAAACGTCTTTCCGAAGCCACGCATGCAGGCCTGCTTGTCTCGGGCACCGTCGTCATGCGGCGCGATTCACTCGTGCTGCAGGCACAGCTCACGGATGTGCGCACGGGCAAGGTCGTCGCCGCGCTCGATCCCGCCACAGGCCCCGCAGCTGATCCCATCGCCATCGTTGACGCGCTCGGCGACCGGCTCCTCGGCGCGCTCGGCAACCGCGATCGAGGGCTGGCGATCCTTCCGCAGGCGACGAGGGCTCCAACGTATGCCGCCTATCGAGAACTGGCGGCTGGATTCGAGCGCTTCGTCACGTACCTCGACTACGTGGGGTCGCGACCATACTTCGAGCGCGCGATCGCGCTGGACTCCACCTACACACGCGCCTATCAACTACTCGGCCGGCAGTACCTGGGCGCGGGGGAGTGGGCGCGTGCCGACTCCATGGTGCGCCGGATCGAGCGTCTTCCCCAAGGTCTCAGCGCCACGGAGCGCCTTCAGCTGGAGTACATGAAGGCTGAGCTGAGCGGGGACCTCGCGGGAAAGCTCCGCGTGCAACAGCAGCTCGTCGCGCGGGACTCCAGCATCCTCGCCTTGCACCTGTCTGGCGAAGCCGCCGTCTCGCTGCTGCGGCCAGACCTCGCGGTGCCAGCACTCGAGCTGACCGCACCGGCGTATCACCTACTCGGCACGGGGGCGGCGCGGACGCACACGATGTCGCTCGCCGAGGCGTACCACCAGGCGGGCACGCATGACCGCGAGCTGCGTGCGCTGATCGACAGCCAGGCGAGCTTTCCCGACGTCTCCCTGCTTCGTGGCCGACGGCTTCGCGCGTACGCGGGGCTGGCGCGCGGACCGGACGCGACCGCCCTCGCCGATACGATGCTGCGCGGAGATCGCGACTCATCTGGAATCGTCGTGATGCAAGTCGTGGCGGGCGCGGAGGAATTCCGCGCGCATGGTGACGGGCGCACCGCGTCGGTCCTCCTGACGATGGCGCGCCGGTGGATGACGGAGCGTGCGTCGCCGACGGCATCACCGGATCGAAGATTTCACGAAGGGATCGTGCTGCTGGCGAGCGGCATGCCCGATAGCGCTATCGTGCGTTTCGCGCCGTTGGCGCGCAGCACCACGCGGATCGAGATGGCTGGTTACCTCGCGCTGGCGCACGCCGCGCGCGGCGACCGAGTGCGCGCGCGAGCGGCCGCCGATTCGTTGGGCGCTCTCCAGCGGGCGTGGCTATTTGGCGCGCATACGTTCTGGCGAGCCGCAATTCTTGGCGCGCTCCGTGAACGCGACCAGTCGGTGCAGCTCCTCCAGCAGGCGCATCGTGAGGGGCAGGAGATGCAGCAGTGGCATTACACGACCGCGCTTGCTTCGCTGCACGGCTATGCCCCATTCGACGCGCTGGTTCGCCCAAGGCGATGACGCGCCTCGCGCCGCCTACGGGTTCAGCCAGTACGTCACCTTCACCTGGAACACGTTGTCCGGCCGCAGGCCGAACAGCTCTTTCGCATCGAAGTAGGGATCGAAGCGGGTCAGGTCCTCGTTCGCGCTGACCCCAGTGGCCGTCAGGTTGCGCGAGCGACTCTGCTGCCAGACCAGGTACATCGTCGACCCCGCGCGCCATTCCCACCGCAGCACCGCGTTCCCGCGCAGCGAGTGAAAGGAGAAGTCGCGATCGGACACGGTGAACTCCGGCGCCGGACCAGCCCGATCGGGATCGATGTGATACACACCCGCATCATCCCTCGACGCCGCGCCAAGCTCGCGTCCATAAGTACCGAACTCGAAGGCGCCGGGTGTCTGGAACTCCTTCAGCGCACCGTAATCCCCGACGGAGATGTAGGGTTGCGCATACATCTCGAGCGTGAGCCGAGGTGTGAACGAGACGTTGAGCCGCGTGTCCAGGCTCAGCGTCGACTGGTCGAGCGGAGCGAAGACGTAGCGGCGCTGAAACGTCCCGAGGGCCGTGACATCCGAGACGGAGGTGACGTACTGCGAGACGTTCCGGCTGCGATTCAACTCGGGCCCGACACGAATCTCCCAGTTGCTGGCCGGCTTGAATCCGACGTTCACTTCCTGGCGCGACGAAAACCCCCCGGCGTCGTTCCAGCTGCGATTGCCTTGTAGCTCCACCGTGATGCGACGGCGCGAGTCGGAGTTGACGCGAGCGAACGCCATCCTCTCGGCGGGCCGGCGTGCGAGCGGCCCTCCGCGCGTCAGCCGATCGTCGAATGCACCGGGGCGCACGTCGACGCCACTGTCGAGATTCCAGTAGTTCACCAGGGTGGCCGAGCCGCGAACGGACAAGCCGCCGCCCACGCGATTGCCGCCATAGTTCCATACCGCGTCGGGACTCATGCGGGCTTCCCAGCGACGGAGGTAGCGCCCGGGACTGTTGCGGCGGTAGCTGAAATCGACGTCAGCCCCGAGTCGATCAGCAGTCGTCTGAAAGCCGAGGTCGTTGATCTCGTACGACGGACCAATGGCGGAGAGCGTGAGGTTCCGCTGCCAGTCACCGGCAAATTTTCCGAGCGCGACGAAGCCGCTGTACCCCACGAGCCTCGTGGCCAGTGTGTCGACACCGAGATGACCCGCATCGGGGCGCTGGAAGTAGCGTGCCGATGATCGCTGCGCAGCCGTGATCACTTCGCGCCGGCCAGCTACGACGCTCGACACAGCCTGGGCGACGAACGAGTAGTTGCGGTTGCCCCACTCATGCCGGAAATCGGTACCGGCCACGACTGCGGCCGAACGAAGACGCAGCGCGAGGGCCTCGTCGTCGAGGGCGCGATTCACCGCAGTGAGGAGCCCGCCGAGGTACGTGGTTCCATCCGCGGTACTCCGCCTGACGCGCGACGTGAAATAGTTCGTCAGCGGCTCGACGACCGCCGTCGCGCGAGTGCCCTCCGCGGTCACGTATCGCACCTGCTCGCGCGCGGTGATCGCGTCGAGCATACCGATGGACCACCCCGACGCCGACTTTCCCGTCAGCTTGGCGGCGCCGAGGATCGTCGTGAGGCTGGGTGCCTGGCTGTAGGCGGCGGCCGAGCCCGCCGAGCCCTGTGGCGCGCGGCCGATCCGTCGCGAGTAGAGGAGCTGCGCGTCGCGCGCGAGCGCACTGCCGAACCGGAAGATCTCGGCGCCTTCGACGAAGAATGGGCGTCGTTCGTCGTACCGGGTCTCGAAGGCGCTGAGGTTGAGCACGGCGGGATCGACTTCCACCTGCCCGAAGTCCGGGTTGAACGTCGCGTCGAGCGTGATGTTCGACGTCAGCCGGAACTTCACGTCACCACCCACACCGCTGGCGTAATCGCGGCGGTCGAGGAACGGATTGGGGAAGGACACGGCATCGTTGCGTGCGACATCGCGTACCGATGCGCGACCGTAGACATACGGGAGCACCTCGAGGCGGCGTCCGCTCGGGAGATCGCGGATACCGGTGAGGTGACCAAAGCGCGGTGGGCCGCCACGCAGGCTCTTCGGGGTGAACGAGAAAACTGCGTGCTCCTGCCTGCTCGCGATGCGTCGCTCGAGCTGGATGCCCCAGTGCTGGATGTCGTCCGGACTGAAGCGGAGCTGGCTGAAGGGGATGCGAATCTCCGCCACCCACCCCGAATCCGACACGACCGTTGCGCCTTCCCAGATGGGATCCCACGACGTGTCACCGCCACCGCCACCGCCACCGCCACCGCCACCGCCACCGCCACCGGTGGACGTCAGGACTTCGTCGCGCTTGACCCCGGACGCGTTGAGGACGAACCGAAACGCCGTCTGGTGATCGTGGTAGCTGTCGAGCGCGATCGCGAAGACGTCGGAGTCGTTGAAGCTGGCATCGCGTCGCGAGAGGCGGAGCGACACGGGCCGCGTGTCGCGGAGGTCGGCGGCGACGTAGAGCGCCTCATCGTCATAGAGCAACCGCACCTCGGTGGACTGGCTCACCGGCGCGCCTTCCACGGGGTCGAGCTGCGTGAATCCACGCGCGACCGGCGCTGCCGCCCAGGCCGATTCCGTCAGCCGGCCATCGATCGCGATGCGCACCGACGTGCGCGAGGCCAAGGCGCTCGGCGCAGCGTCCACGTGGGCGCGCTCGGGGCCGTTCGTCGAATGACGGGTGCTATCCTGTGCTGAAAGGACCGCCGGCAGCATCGCGAGCGGTACGAAGAAGCCTATATATCGAAGCAAGACCAGATGCGGCCGGAGAAAACGATAGAGATGCGCAGTGAAAGGTAAGTGCCCACGCATCATGCTTTTCATACGCAGGGAGGTGGACGGTCGTTGGGCGTCACCTGACCGAACCGCCGCCTGACGGGGGGTCCTGCGCCTGCGGCACAGTGCGCCTGACACCGGAAGGCTCTGTCGCGCAAAACGCTCGCGGCTGTCATTTTTCGCCTATGCTGATCTCGACACCAAGTGACGAGTCCGGGACTTCGCTGTGCGCATGGGCTACCGTGCGCGGGATGCGGGGCCGCATGAGTCGCGCGCTCCTCGCTATCGCGACCATGCTCTCGATCGCGGTCAGCGGGGCGGCATGCGCGAGGCTCGCGAGTCCGCGCATTCACGACATCAGCACGGATACCGACGATCCCCCGGCGTTCGTCGATGTCCTGCCCCTGCGCGCGAGCGCAAAGAATGCCGCGACGTACGGCGGAAGCCGCGTCGCTGCGCAGCAGCGCAAGGCCTACCCTGACATCGTGCCCGTGGATCTCGCAATAGCACCGTCCCTCGCGTTTGCGCGGTCGCGCGCCGTCGCAAGCGCGATGGGTTGGGCGCCCGTGTCCGCTGACTCCTCGGCCGGACGCATCGAGGCGACCGCCACCACGCGCTTGTTGCGATTCAAGGACGACGTCGTGATTCGCATTCGCCCTCGCGACGGTGGAGCTCGCGTCGATGTGCGATCCGTCTCGCGCGTCGGCCGCGGCGACCTGGGGACGAATGCGGAACGGGTGCGCGACTTCATCGGCCGCCTTCGGTCCGCTGTCGCTGAGACGCAGTGACGACACCACCGGCACGGCTTCCCGCATTTCACCTCGAGGATCAATTCGGCCGCGAGCGGGATCACGAGGCCTACACGGGAGTCGCCCTCATCGTCGTGGTCGGAAACCGCCAGGGAGCGCGCGGCGTGGCGCTCTGGACGGCCGCGCTCCGTGACGTGATTGGCGAGGAGCGCGACATCGAGGTGCTACCGGTTGCCGACCTCGGCGGCGTGCCGCGAGCACTACGCCGCATGGTTCGGCGCGTACTCCCGCGCAACCAATTGCACTGGTGCGTCATCGACTGGGATGGACAGCTCGGCGCAAAGGTGCGTGGCGAGCACGGTCCCATCGTCGTGGCAGTGTATGGAGTGGATGGCGCGCTGAAAACATGGGCAGCGATTCCGCACGACGCCGTCGACCGCGGCATCCTGCTGACGCTGGTAGAGGGCGCCTCCTTCCAAGCATGATCGCGCTGCCGCGGTAATCGGAGGAGTCTGAGGAATCCGGTAATTGCCGACCCGGGCTCCGCATCCGTACGTTGGTAGCCGAACCCACACCACGACGCCATGCCGGTCTCCGCCGTCCTTTCGCGCGCAGCCATTCTGCTCGCGCTCGCCGCGCCAGAACTCGCTGCGCAGCAGTTCAGCATCGAAACCCGCGACACAAAACAGCAGCAGGACGCCAGTTTCGAGCGCGACTACAAGGCATGGCTCGCCAATCCGCGGTTCGGCAGTCCCCTCGTCGATCACCTGCCAGTCGTCCGCGGCATCCCGACGCCCAAGGACATACTCGGATACCACATCGGCGCGCCGAAGACGCTCACCTACTACGCCGACCAGCTCAAGTACTATCGAGCGCTCGAGAAGGCGACTGGGCGCGTGCGCGTTGAGACCATCGGACGGTCCGACGAAGGGCGCGAGCTCGTCGTCGTCTGGGTAACGTCGGACGACAACATGAAGAAGCTCGCGAAGAACCGCGCGAACCTCGCGCGGATCGCCGATCCGCGCGGCATGTCCGAAGCGAGCGTTCACGGGATAATCGCCGATACGAAGCCGCACTACCATTTGATGGGCGGCCTGCACAGTGGTGAGACCGGTCCGTCCGAGATGCTGATGGAGCTCGTGTACCGCCTGGCGACAGAGACATCGCCCATCATCACGCAGATCCGCAACAACGTGTACGTCTCGGTCACGCCAGTTGCCGATGCCGATGGCCGGGACAAGAACGTCGATTGGTTCTACAAGGGCCTCGACTTCGCCGCCGCGAATCCCACCCTGGTAAACCAGCCGCCGCCGCTGCCCCCGCGAGATTCGGCTGCGGGTCGCGCGGGTGGCCCGGGCACGCCAGCGCCGGCTCCCCCCGCCGGCCGCGGCGGCAATCCGATGGGCACCCTGCCGTACTGGGGCAAGTACGCCTACCACGACAACAATCGGGACATCAACATCAAGCTCGTGCAGATGCGCGCGATCGTGGATTGGTACTTCACCGCGCATCCTCCGATCATGCACGACTTGCACGAGTCGCTCGCGCTGCTGTACACGTACAGCGGCGGCATGCCGCAGAATCCGAATCTCGATCCGCTCCTGTTCGCTGAGCTTCCGTGGTTCGCGAATTACGAGATGGCGCAGATGACCAAGTGGAACATGCCGGGCGTCTACACGAACGCCTTCATGGACGCGTGGTCTCCCGGCTACCTCGGCTCCGTGGCCTACAATCACAACGGTCTCATGAAGATGTACGAGACCCAGTCGGGACGTGATCTCGACGCCAGCACCGCACGTCTCGACAGCATCCTGCGCGTGCGGCGCATCGCGGACTCACTCACCGCCGCGAGCAGCGCGGGTCGCGGGGGACGGGGCGGCGGCGCGCCGGCCATTCCAACGGGCAGAGGTGGTGCGCAGGATCGCGAGTGGTACCGCGGGTTCGCGTCCACGACCGAAGACGTCCAGACCTTCACCCGCCGCTCCAACACGAACTACATGCAGACGGGCGTCCTCTCGGCGCTCCAGCTCACGTCGCAGTTCCCGGCCATGGTGCTCGAGAACTTCTACATCAAGACGCGCAACTCGATCGAGGACGGCAAGCGCAAGGCGCCATTCGGTTTCGTCATTCCGCTGCAGCGCGACATGACGAAGGTCGCCGAGTTCATCAACGTGCTTCGTCTCCAGCGCATCGAGGTTGGACAGGCGACGTCAGCATTCACCGTGGACAAGAAGACATACCCCGCCGGATCGTACGTCATCAAGCGCGACCAGCCCTACGGCCGCCTCGCGAAGAACCTCATCGAGAAGCAACAGTATCCCGACGCGCGCATCAGCACGTACGACGACAGTGGCTGGTCGATGGGAATGGCGTTCAACATCGACATCGCCGAAGTGGCCGACTCCGCGATCCTGCGCGTGGCGGTTGCGCCCGTCACCACCGTGAAGCTCAGGGGCGACGTGAAGGGCGCGACCTCGGGCGCCGGGATGGCCGTCGCGCATCTCGGCTCCAACAACATGATCGCCTTCCGCTATCGGCTGAAGAACGTGCCGATGCAGATCGCCGAGAAGGCGTTCAAGGTGGATAGCGTCGAGTTTCCGGCGGGATCGTTCGTCATCACCGACCCGTCGAACGCCGCCGCGGTGCGCGCTGCGGTGCAGGAGCTCGGACTCACGGCGTCGACCTTCAGCGCGAAGCCCGCGGTTGCGATGCACGACGCGGACGTGCCGCGCGTCGCGATCTATTCCGCATGGTCGGGTACGCAGAGCCTCGGCTGGTATCGGCTGACGTTCGATGAGTTCGGCGTGCCGTACGACTTGATCTACAAGGAGCAGGTGAAGCCGGGAAGCCTGCGCGCGAAGTACGACGTCATCCTGATGGCCGAGCAGAACCTCGGTCGCGTGGCGTCGCTGGCGGCGCCGGCCGCGAAGCCGCAGTCGTACCAGCGGACCGACAAGTTCAAGTTCCTCGGGATGTACGGCGAGACCGCGGACATGTCCGGCGGCATTGGTCAGGACGGCGTGGACGCGATCGGTTCCTTCCTCGACGGTGGCGGCACCTTGATCGCCGTCGGCGAGGCGGCGCGGTTGCCCATCGAGTTCGGCTTTGCCCGCACTGTGGACAAGGTCACGATACCCGGACTCACGTCACAGCGGCCGCTGGTGCAGGGTGAGATCGTGCGACCGGAGCATCCCGTGTTCTACGGCTATGCGACCAAGACCATTCCGGTGAAGTATGTCGGTGGGACGCCGCTCAGGGTCGGCCTTGCCGATGAGGCGAACGTGCTCGCGCGCTACGTGGGCGGAGATTCGGCGGTGCTGTCGGGGCTGATGGTGGGCGCGGACTCGCTCAAGTCGCGGCCATTTGCCGTGGACCTGCCGATGGCGTGGAAAGGAAATGGGCGCGTGGTCCTCTTCTCCAACAATCCGATTTATCGTTGGCAGAACCACGGTGAGTTCAACATGATCTTCAATTCGGTGTTGAACTGGAATGACGTGGTGGCGCCGGCACCGCCTCCCGCGCCGGTGCCGGCTATCGTGCCCTGACATAAGTCCCTCTCTTAGCCCATCAGCTGTTCATGAACACACGCAGCATTGGCTCACTCGAAGTCTCTGTGGTCGGCATAGGCTGCAACAACTTCGGGCTCCGTATCGACGAAGCCACGTCCACCGAGGTCGTGCACGCCGCCCTCGACGCCGGCATCACCTTCTTCGATACCGCTGAACTCTACGCCGACGGCGTGAGCGAACAATTCCTCGGCAAGGCGCTCGGCGCACGACGGCGCGACGTCCACATCGCCACCAAGTTCGGCCACAAGCGTTGGCACCCCGACCGTGGCGCGCACCCCTCGTACATCCGCCGCGCCGTCGAGCTGAGCCTCCAGCACCTCGGCACAGACGTCATCGACCTGTACCAACTACACAGCCCCGATCCCTCCGTCCCGATCGCCGACACGCTCGGCGCGCTCGACGAGCTCGTGAAGGCGGGGAAGGTGCGCGAGATCGGATGCTCGCAGTTCTCTGTTGCGCAGCTGCGCGCGGCCGAGTCGGCGACGAAGCCGGGTACGGCGCGACTGGTCAGCGTGCAGAACGAGTACAGCGTGCTTCGTCGCGAACCGGAACAGGGCGTGCTCGCGGAGTGTGAGCGCGAGGGGATGGCGTTTCTTCCATTTTATCCGCTCGCGAGCGGGCTCCTCACCGGCAAGTATCGCAAGGGACGCGGCATACCCGAGGGCTCACGGATCGCCGACTGGTTCGACGGGAAGATCACGACGACCGACCTCGATCACATCGAGGCGCTGATCTCCTTCGCCGACGCACGCGGTCACACGCTCCTCGAGCTCGCGTTCTCCTGGCTGCTCGCGCACCGCATGGTTGCGTCGGTGATTGCCGGCGCGACGTCCGCTCAGCAAGTGCGAATCAACGTTGCCGCCGCCGGGTGGGCACTGACTCCGGATGAGATGGCGGCGATCGAGTCACTCTCGAGCACGCCAAGAAACGGTAGTTGAACTCGATCGTAGTACAGGCATGACGCAACCCTCCGCCGAATTTCTCGACTTCCAGAAGGCTCTCGCCGGCGAGTACTCGCTACAGCGCGAGCTCGGCCGAGGCGGAATGGGGATCGTCTACCTCGCGCGCGACGTGCAACTCGATCGCGACGTTGCCATCAAGCTGCTCCCGCCGCACATGGCTCGCGCGGCGACGTCGCGCGAGCGCTTCGTGCGCGAAGCGCGCACAGCCGCCGGCCTGTCGCATCCGAACATCGTGCCGATCCATCGTGTCGGCGAAGTTGGAGGTTTCGTCTTCTTCGTCATGAGCTACGTCGAGGGAGAGACGCTCGGCGAGCGGCTGCGCGCGCGCGGCCCGCTGCCGCCCGAGGATGCAATGCGCGTGATGCGCGAGGTGTCGTGGGCGCTGGCGTACGCACACGGCCGCGGCATCGTGCACCGCGACGTCAAGCCCGACAACATTCTCCTCGAGGCCCGCACGGGCCGCGCGCTCGTGACGGACTTCGGCATTGCGCACGCCAGTGCGGACGTGGGCCCCGCGACCGACCCGGGAAAGATCATGGGCACGGCGCACTACATGAGCCCCGAGCAGGCGTCGAACGAACCCATCGACGGACGCAGCGATATCTATTCCCTCGGCGTCGTGGGCTACCTCGCGGTGAGCGGGCGCCTGCCGTTCGAGACATCCAACCTACCGGCGCTCCTGGTGAAGCAGGCGACCGAGGCAGCGCCGAGCGTGATGCGTGTCGCGCCGGGATTGCCGAGTGCGCTCGCTACGGCGATCGATCGCTGCCTCGCGCGTGATCCCGACCTCCGGTTCGCCGACGGCGAAGCGATGGCAGCCACGCTCGCGCCAACACCAGACACGCGCCCCGCGCTGCCGGCGACGTTGCGCGGCTGGCTCGCGGCGCGCAACCCGCTCATGGTTCCGTACATGGGATGGGGCGCCGGATTCGGGGTGCTCACCACGGCGAACCTCATCGCCTGGGTGACGGGGAATCGCCCCGACGGACCGGCGGACATCGTGATGCTGGCCGCGATCATGTCGTTGCCGCTGCTCCCGGTGCTGGGATTCCACCTCAACCAGGCACGCCGGCAATTCAAGGCCGGACACTCGCTCGCCGACCTCCGTTCGGCGCTCGAAGTCGCGCGGCGTGAGCGCGTCGAGACCGAGGCGCTCGCACAGCGCGACGAGGAGAGCACCGCGCGCCGTCTGCTTCGCAACGCCACAGTCGCATCCGCGACGTGGCTTGCCGTGACGTTCGGACTGGTCCTTCAAGGTGTGCTCCACGAGAATCGTGGTGGGTTCCTGTTCATTGCCGCGCCGGTGCTCACCACCATGCTGCTCGGCGCCGTGAGCAATGCGCTCGACGTCTCGTTCATTCCCGCGAAGATTCGCACGTGGTGGCAGACGGGCATCCGCGATCGGCTCTGGAACAGCCGCGCGGGGGAATGGCTCGCGCGCCGCCTCGGCGCTCCAGATCGTTCCAATGCCCTCGGCGCCGGCGCGTTTCGCGCGACCGAGGCGGCGCTGGGCGTCGCTGCGTCCGAGCTCTACGCCGCGCTGCCGAAGTCGCACCGTGAGCAACTCGCGGAGCTGCCGGCGATCGTGGAGTCGCTCGAGGCACGCGCGGCGGAAGCGCGCGCCGAGATCGACGAGATCAAGGCGCTCGCAGCCATGGGCTCGGCCGATACCCGGGTCCTGGATGCGCGACGCGCGCAGGCATCGGCGCACCTCGCCGAGAGTGTGGCGGCACTCGAGGGCATTCGTCTCGACCTCCTTCGCCTGCACGCAAACGCGAGCGACCTCGCGCCGCTCACGACGCTGATGGATGCGGCGCGGCTGCTCGGTGAGGACGTGAACCGGCTCGCGGACGCGCAGCGAGAGGTCGATGGCTCCACTCGGTTACCGGGCGTGCGGCGAGTGGCCACTCCGGCGTAAGCAATGTCGGGCTCCAGGAGCATGCTCCACGAGCGTGCTCTCTGAAGGGCGCGCTATTTTTTTCTGGACGGTGGCTTCAATAGGGCGCGCATACGAGCAAGGTCGGCTGCCGACAGCTTCCGCTGCTCCATCAGGTGCGCGAGCATCTTGATCGGTGATCCGCCGTAGATCTTGTCCAGCACACGACTCAGCGTGGACTCACCGGCGGTTTCCGCGTCGATGACAGGGTAGTAGATGTGCGTCTTTCCCTCACCGCGCCGATGCGACACGTAGCCCTTCAGCTCCAGCGTGCGGATCATGCTCGAGATGCTCGTGTAGGCGAGCTCGGGGTCGACGCGGTCGCGCACTTCCGTCACGGTGGCTTCGCCGAGCGCCCAAAGCACGCTCATGATGTCGAGCTCGCGCTGGGTCAGGTGCAGGTCAATGCTCATCGCGGCGTGATGGAGCTGGAGTTCGTCGGGGCGTGTGCGTGCGCCGGGCTGGCGATGACGGGATGTGGCGTCGTCACGACAACATAGAATAGCAGGGATGCGGCCGCTGCCAGCATCAGGCGCTGCGCGACGCGGAGCGGTGCGGGGGCGAGCAGCTGCGAGAGCCGGCGCTCGAGCATTCCCGTCCCGCCGAGCAAGGCGGGTTGCAGGCCTTGACCGCGGTTGGATGCCTGCGCGACCGCGAGCAGGAGGCTCCCGTACGCATGCGGATCGCCAAGGGCGGAGACGACGCGCCGGTCGCAATCAATTTCGACGGAGAGGCTCAGGCGGCGAAGTTGACACCAGAGTGCGGCATTCCAAGGAACCAAGATCACTGCCAAGGAGGCCAAGAAGAGCAACGTCGAGTCACGCGACCGGCGGTGTTCCTCCTCGTGTCGCACGATGTACTGGCGTTGGGCGTCGGGCAGCGCGAGAACCCAGCGGGGCAGGACGACGCGCGAGCGCAACACGCCGACGGTCGCTGGGCCGAGCGACTCGGTGATGATGACGGGCACGCCGCCGATGGCCGACGGAGCCAACCCGCGCAGGCGCGTGCGTGACACGCGCACCACGTGCGAGACCCACCCGAGGTTCACCAGCGCCCAGGCGCCGAGCAGCGTGGTGGCGATCACCCAGGCGCGTCCGATGACAACGTCGATTGCGTGAATCTGCCGCGCGACGTTGGCGTCGAGCGCGAACATCGCTGACTCCGCTGCTCCAGCAACGATCGTGGTGTGATGGAACCGATAGTACCCCGGCAGCGCCAGGGAGGCGATGATGATCACGCACCAGATCCATCGGCGCGCCATCGTCGGCGGCAGCAGGCGCTCGGCGATCACGCCGATGATGCCAAGCAGGAAGCCGATGGCAATCACGTAGGGGAGGCAAGCCACTGAAATCCCTCGCTTCTGGCAAGGATCGCCGGCGGGAGGAGGCCGGCGATCGACGAATAACTAAGTCCTTAGGTGTGCCGTACGCGACGAGGCGGGGATCGTTTCACGGCGTCGTCGCTGCGGCGATCCATGCGCTCAGCCGACCACGCCGCTCGCCGTCCGCGACGCTCCGGGCCACGATCCGCCCGAGTGCGAGGCCGCCGTCGTTGTCGAAGCGGTAGTGGATGCCACCATAGAGCCGAGACATGGCTTGCTCCTCGGCGACGCGGGTAAACTCGGCACGGTCGGCGGGAAAGAAGTGTCCGAGCGCTGCGTCGAACGCACCAGCGCTGCAGGCGTGGCCAGACGGGAAGGACGGGAAGTTCGGAAGGCCGACCTTCTCTGCGAGCATGAGGGTCGTGTCGGCCTGTGAGGGGCGGATGGTCCAGTAGTGATACTTTGCGTCGAAGCATGCGATGATGACGTCCGACACCGCGACGTTCATCACGGCGAACACACGCGCGGCATCGGCGTCGGAGAACTTGTGGCGGCGAATGGCCGCAGCGGCAGTCTCGTTCCACGGTACCGTTGGGTCCGCGATATTCCATTTCTGTGCGATCGCTGTCTGCTCAGGGGTACGTTCCCGGGCCACGCGCCGGACTTCGTCGATGGCCGCCTGCCATGCGGGCGTGCCGTAAGCCGGCGGCGGTGCGGGGCGGAACTGCGATGGCGAGTCGAGCATCCATGTCCGAGCCGTTCGTGCCGCGATGCCGAGTGGGGGCATGCCAGGGGCGCTGTACCACATCCCTGGCCCGGTGGGGATGGTGCCGCTCCACGGCGCGACGAGGTCGAGCTTGGGCGCTCGGGCGATCACGCGACGCGCGACCTCGGCGCCGAGCGTGTTGCCAGCGTCTCGTTGTGGCGCACGGGATCCGGCGACGGCGACCTCGAGGTCACGCGCCAGCTCGCGTGCAATCGATACGCGCACCGTGGAGTCAGTGAACAGCTCAGTGAGCACGGTGGCAGACGCGCTGGCGACGGCGGCATCCGGTGAGACGTTGCGCGCGGCGCGGGCCGAATTCCCGGCGGCGTACTGGGCGACGCTGAGGATCGCGTACACGTGCATCAGGAATGGCGGCTGTTCCTGCGCGATTCGACGCAGGGCGGCCGAGTCGCCGGCGGCGGTGGCGACCGCGCGTGCCGAGCGCCGGCTGATGGCGGCCTCGTCGACGAGCTTGGGGACGAGCCGGTTCCAGCGGACGGTGACGGTGGCGCTGTGGGCGGCGACCTGCGGGGCGGCCACGTCGCGCGACGAAAGACCGATGGCGAGGGGGAGCAGGAGTAGTCGAGTGCGGAGACGCATGGGATCCTCGGTGCGGGGAAGGTGCTGACGTATCCGGCCCCCAGTACGAACTACTACATAACTTAGTTTCTAGTTATCGCGGTGATGCGGGGGCAGCCTGGCATTGCCGAGGTCTCCTTCCCCTTCGCCGGG
>JBKJMP010000563.1:0-4472 GCA_046596395.1 Gemmatimonadaceae bacterium | reverse complement strand
CGTGATGGAGCTGGCGCCGGGCGCGACCAAGGAGCGGCTCGTGAAGTGGCCGGAGGAGTTTCCGGACGAATCGCAGCGCGGCGTGACGAAGAACGTGCGCGTCACGTTGCAGGAGGTGAAGCGGAAGTCGGCACCAGCCCTGGACGACGCGTTTGCGCGCGAAGTCGGCGATTTCGATTCGCTTGCGCTGCTGCGTGACGCCGTTCGCGCGGATCTCGAGGAGCACGCAACGCGCGATGCCGACGCCCTCGTCCGCCAGGCGCTGCTGGATCAGGTCGCCGAAGCCAACCCGTTCGCAATACCGCCGAGTTGGGTGACGCGGATGATCGACGCATACATGAAGGCATACGAGATCCCCGAGGCGCAGCGCGAGACGTTCGCGAAGGAGTTTGCTGGCGTCGCCGAGAAGCAGGTGCGTCGCGACATGCTCATCGACGCGATCGCGACGAAGCAGGAGCTTACTGCCACGGAGCGCGACGTCGATGACCGCGTCGCGAAGGTCGCCGAGCAGCGCAACGTGGATCCGGGGCAGGTGTATGCCTCCTTCCAGAAGGCGGGCCGCCTGCCGGAGATCGAGCGGAGCATCACGGAAGAGAAGGTGTTCGAATGGCTGATCGCACGCAACGAAGTCACCAACGGGACGGACCAGTGAGCAACCCCATGGCAACGATCTATCCGCCGTACGTCATCGAGCGCTCCAGCCGGGGCGAGCGCACGTACGACATCTTCTCGCGGCTCCTCATGGACCGCATCGTGTTCCTCGGGACGCCGATCAACGACGATGTGGCGAACATCATCATCGCGCAGCTGTTGTTCCTCGAGGCGGACAATCCCGAGCGCGACATCTTCGTGTACATCAACTCGCCGGGGGGCAGCGTCTCGGCGGGGCTCGCGATCTACGACACAATGCAGTACCTGAAGGCGCCGGTGAACACGATCTGCATGGGGCTCGCCGCCAGCATGGGTTCCTTCCTGCTCGCGGCTGGCAGGAAGGGGAAGCGCAGCGCCCTGCCCCACGCGCGGATCATGATCCACCAGCCGTCGGGGGGCACGCAGGGAACGGCGGCCGACATCGAGATCCAGGCAAAGGAGATCCTGTTCCTCCGCCATCAGCTCAACACGATCTACAGCAAGCACACGGGTCGTCCCGTGGAACAAATCGAGCGCGACATGATTCGCGACTTTTTCATGTCGGCAGAGGAGGCGAAGGCGTACGGGCTCCTCGACAACGTCATCAGCCATCGCGGCGACCTGGTCGATCCGCAGGTCATCGCAGCACAGGCGGCGGCGGTCAAATAGGAGGCGCGCGGGGCGCCTGATAACCTTCGAGCGCCCTCGATCGTCTCTTGCTTGACCCCACCGAACGCCAGAGTTAACTCTCGGTTGCCCTCCTCGCCCTGGCATCATTCGGGCGTGCGTTCCTCGTTGAGCCTTCGCCATGTCGCACGACAAACACCTCCGCTGCTCGTTTTGCGGCAAGTCGAAGGATTCGGTCCGGAAATTCATTTCGGGCCCGTCCGTCTACATCTGCAACGAGTGTATCGCGCTCTGCAATGAGATCCTCGCGGAGGACGAGGAGCGCGAGGTCGCGGAGGCGATCACGCAGGTCCCGACTCCGCAGGAGATCAAGGACACGCTCGACGGGTACGTGATCGGGCAGGAGCGGGCGAAGAAGGCGCTGGCTGTGGCCGTCTACAACCACTACAAGCGCATCAACTCGGCGTCGGTCCGTGAGGACGACGTCGAGCTGGACAAGTCGAACATCCTGTTGATCGGCCCCACCGGTGTCGGCAAGACGCTGCTCGCGCAGACGCTGGCACGCATCCTCGACGTTCCGTTCACGATCGCGGACGCGACGACGCTGACCGAGGCGGGCTACGTTGGCGAGGACGTGGAGAATATCCTCGTGCGCCTGCTCCAGGCCGGCGACTTTAACGTCGCCGAGTGCGAGCGAGGCATCGTCTACATCGACGAGATCGATAAGATTGCGCGCAAGTCTGAAAATCCGAGTATCACGCGCGACGTCAGCGGCGAGGGCGTGCAGCAGGCGCTGCTGAAGATTCTCGAAGGCACCGTGGCCTCGGTTCCGCCGCAGGGTGGGCGCAAGCATCCGCAGCAGGAGTACATCCAGATCAACACGAAGGATATCCTGTTCATCTGTGGCGGGGCGTTCGACGGGCTGGAGAAGATCATCGAGTCGCGCACGGGCCGCCGGCAGATCGGCTTCTCGAAGATGGAAACGGATCCCATCAAGCTCGCGACGCTGTCGAAGAACGCGTTCGCGGAAGTCGAGCCTGATGACTTATTGCGCTTCGGCCTCATTCCCGAGCTTGTCGGCCGACTGCCGGTGACGGTTCCGCTCGAGGGGCTCGATGAGGATTCGCTCGTGCGCATCCTTCAGGAACCGAAGAACGCGCTCACCAAGCAGTACACCAAACTGTTTGACATGGAGGAAGTGAAGCTCACGTTCGAGGCCTCCGCTCTTCGCGCGATCGCCGGAAAGGCGTTGAAGCGCGGTACCGGCGCGCGTGGCCTGCGTGCGATCCTCGAGGAACTGCTGACGGACGTGATGTTCGACCTGCCAACGCGCGAGGACGTGGTGGAGGTGAAGATCACGGAGTCGAGCGTGCTGAATGGAACGGCTCCGCTGCTCGAGCTTGCGCCCACCAAGCGGAAGAAGGAAGCATAGGGGAGGAGAGGACGAGAGGACAAGAGAGGCCGCCTGCGGGCGGTCTTTGGCATTTTGGGGTATCTTTCTCCATGCCCTCCTTTCAGCTCGACAACACCGAGCTTCTCAGCGTCGCGGATCGAATTCCGGTACTGCCCCTCCGGGATGTCGTGGTGTTCCCATATGTGGTGATGCCGTTGTTGGTGGGGCGGCCGGCGTCGCTCGCGGCGCTCGAGGCGGCCAGCAGCGCTGACAGCATTGTCCTGCTCGTGGCGCAGCGGGATCCGGAGAAGCAGGAGCCGGTCGCGGCAGACCTGCACCGCGTGGGGGTGATTGCGCGCGTGCGCCAGCTCTCACGACTGGGAACCGGCACGGTGAAAGTGCTGGTGGAGGGAATCGCGCGCGCGCGGGTGTCGCGGTACGTCGCGCGGGCGGACCTGCTGCGGGCGGTGGTGGAGCCGATGGCGCCGCTGACGCTGGAGGGCGGAGACGAGGGCGAAGCGCACCTGCGGCGCGCGATGTCGCTGTTCGAGGAGTACGTCGCGGTACATCGCCGATTGCCGCCGGAGCTCGTCACGCTGATTCAGGGGGCGGATTCCCCCGCGCGCCAGACATTCGGCATCGCCGCGCATCTCGGCACGCGGCTGGAGCGGCGCCAGGCGCTGCTCGAAGCACCGGATTTCTCCGTGATGCTCCGGCAGCTGGGGGAGACCCTGACGAGTGAGATCGACCTGCTCAAGCTCGAGCGGAAGATCGATGACGACGTCCGCGGTTCGCTTTTTCAGAACCAGCGCGAGTTCTACCTGCAGGAACAGCTGAAGGCCATCCATCGCGAGCTCGGTGGCGAGGACGCGGATGATACGGACGAGCTGGGCGCGCTGCTCGAGTCGAAGGGACTGCCGGAGCCCGTGCTGCTGCGCGCGCGACGGGAGTTGCGTCGCCTGCGACGGCTCTCGTCGATGTCTCCGGAGTCGGGCGTCGCACGAACTTACCTTGACTGGATCGCCGCGCTGCCCTGGACCGAGCGCACGGATGACGTACTCGACGTCGCGCACGCGCGGCAGGTGCTCGACGAGGACCACTATGGCCTCGACGACGTGAAGGAGCGCGTCCTGGACTACATCGGCGTCCTGGCACTGGTCGCGCGGCTCGATGGCCCGATCCTCTGCCTCGTGGGCCCCCCTGGCGTGGGCAAGACATCGCTGGGACGTTCGATCGCGCGCGCGCTCGGACGGAGGTTCGTGCGCATGTCGCTCGGCGGCGTGCGCGACGAAGCGGAGATCCGGGGGCACCGGCGCACGTACATCGGCGCAATGCCAGGCCGCGTGATTCAGGCGATGCGACGCGCGGAGACGGTGAATCCGGTCATCCTGCTCGACGAGATCGACAAGCTCGGCAACGACTACCGCGGCGATCCATCGGCAGCGTTGCTCGAGGTGCTCGACCCGGAGCAGAACCGCGCGTTCAACGATCACTACCTCGAGGCCGACTACGACCTGTCGCAGGTGCTGTTCATCACGACCGCGAACTCGCTGGCCACGATTCCCGAGCCGTTGCGCGATCGCATGGAGATCATCCGTCTCGCCGGCTACCTGGACCAGGAGAAGTACGCGATTGCGCGGCAGTTCCTGATTCCGCGGCAGCTCAGGCAGCACGGGATCGATCCGGCGACGGTCTCGATCGAGGCGGAGGTGGTGCCGGCGATCGTGCACGGGTATACGCGTGAGGCGGGCGTTCGCGACCTCGAGCGACGGCTCGCGCGGCTGTCGCGCAAGCTCGCGCGCGCGCGCGCCGAGCAGCGCAC
>JBKJMP010000499.1:0-21754 GCA_046596395.1 Gemmatimonadaceae bacterium | reverse complement strand
GCGACCTCAAGCCCGAGAACATTCTCATTCAGGCCGGCCAGCCGGTCATTGCCGACTTCGGGATTGCCCTTGCTGTGAGCAAGGCCGGCGGGGCTCGGGTCACGCAGACGGGACTCTCGCTCGGCACGCCACAGTACATGAGCCCCGAACAGGCGGCCGGAGACCGGGTGATCGACGGCCGAAGCGACACCTACTCGCTCGGCGCCGTCACCTACGAGATGCTTGCCGGCGAGCCGCCCCACTCGGGAACGAGTGCGCAAGCGATCATCGCGAAGTTGATGACGACCGAGCCGCAGCCCGTGCGTTCGCTCCGGGCGACGGTACCCGTGAACGTGGCCAGCGCGGTCGAGCGAGCGCTCGCCAAGCTGCCAGCCGATCGCTTCTCCTCGGTCAAGGATTTTGGCGACGCGCTCGCCAATCCCTCGTTCACGGTGCCCGGCACCGTCTGGGCCGCTCCGACATCCGCCCGACCAGAATTTCGGCGGCGCTTCCATGCGTCCGCCGGACTCGCCGCGCTCTTCCTCATCACGACCCTCTGGGGCTGGATACGACCCCGGCCGCAGGAGCATGTGCGCAAGTACAACCTCGCCCTGGATGCGGGCGAGGCGCTGGCGCCGTCCGCACTGTTCGGACGGTTGGCACTCTCGCCGGATGGCTCACGCCTCGCGTACATCGGCGGTCCGGCGGCGCAGGTCATGGTGCGGTTACGGAATCAGTTGAAAGCAACCCCTCTGGGGGGCAGTGAGGGAGCGAGGGCGCCGTTTTTCTCCCCCGACGGCGAGCAGGTAGGCTTCATGGTGGGCCGGCAGCTGAGGGTCGCGCCCCTCAGCGGCGGGCCGGTTGTCACGCTGGCCGATTCGCTCGTCGGGCTGGCAGGTTTGTCTTGGGGGGCGGACGGGTTCATCTATTCGGACGGGTTGGGTCAAGCGAGCCTGATACGCGTTGCCGTGACGCCGGGGGCAGCACCCCAGTGGTTCACCGTACTGGATAGCGCGAGCGGGGAGGTCGACCACACGAATCCCGAGGCCCTGCCCAATGGCAAGGGTGTGCTGTTCACCGTGCGCCACGATAACAGCGAAGGGCGAGGCGCTGGTGTCTACGACATCGCGTTGGCCGACGTCCCCAGCGGCAAGCACCGGGTAGTGCTGAAAGACGGCTGTTGCGCGCGCTACGCCGTTTCCGGCCACATGCTGTACGTCACCGCTGTCGGGACGCTGATGGCCGTGCCATTCGACCTGAAGGCCGGCGAGGTCACCGGCGAGCCGACCGTGCTGGGAGAAGGACTGGGCAGAGCGTCGATCGTGCTGGTGGACCTTGCCGTTTCAGCGACTGGGACGCTTGCCTACTCGACCCGTGCCCCGCCGCTCACCGACGCTGTCTGGGTGACGCGCGACGGCAAGGCGCAGCTGGTCGATTCCACCTTTCACGGCGCATTCTCATCGCCGTCACTCTCTCCTGATGGTACTCGACTCGCCCTCGAGTTGACGACGAGCGAGGGACGCAACATCTGGGTCAAGGATCTGGACAAGGGCCCACGCCTCAAGCTCACGCTGGACGCCGTCTTCAGTCAGTACCCCTCGTGGACACCCGATGGTCGTTCGGTAACATTCAACTCCGGGGTGTCGGGCGCTCTCCTGACGAAGCGTGCCGACGGTAGCGCGCAGGTGGAGCAGCTGCGCCAGTCACGGTCGGTGCACGAATCGGTCTGGTCGCCCGACGGCAAGTGGCTGATTTTCCGAACGGGCCACGCCGAGAAGGGTGGGGCGGACATCCTGGCACTCCGACCGGGGGTGGATACCGTGCCACTTCCGCTCATTGCCACAAAGTTCGCCGAGTCGACACCGGCCCTGTCGCCCGACGGGCGGTGGCTGGCGTATTCGTCGAACGAGAGCGGTGCGCAGGAGATCTACGTCGTACCGTTTCCAGCTTCCGGCACGGCAAAGTGGGCCGTCTCGTCGCAGGGTGGTACGGAACCGCAGTGGTCGCATCGCAGCGGCGAACTGTTCTACCGCGACGGCACCGGACATCTGGTTGCCGTGGAAGTGAAGACGACGCCGACGTTCTCGATGGGCCGCTCGACCGCGCTCTTCCCGGCGGCGGGGTTCACCAGTTCGCTGGTTCACCAGCAGTATGCCGTTGCGCCGGACGACCGGCGGTTCCTCATGCTCCGGCCGGTGGGACGCAACGCCGACGAAAAGTTGATCGTCGTCGAGAACTGGCCCGAGGAGCTGAAGGCGCGGAAAAAGCGGTGACGTTAGAATCCGACCGCGATACCGAACGCCGCACGGCTCCAGAAGCGCGAGAGCGGACTGAGCGTCAACAAATGTGCAGCTAAACCCGAGGCATGAGACCATGACCCAGAACGAGCTTCCCCGTCGCACCTTCCTCGGCGCCGCCGCGGCCGCGTTGGCCGGGACCGTGATCGGCTCTGATCGCCTGCACGCGGCGGGCATGACACCCGCGTGCGGACGACCGGGTACGGACGCCGCGACCGACATCAGGCTGGGCGTCGCGAGCTACTCGCTGCGCGCATTCCCGCTGGACAAGGCGCTGGAGATGATACGGGCGCTGCGAACGCCGTACGTGAACTTCAAGTCCGTGCATGTGCCCTACGAGAAGTCGCCGGAGGAGCTGAAGGCCATCCGTGCGATGGTCGAAGGCGCAGGCTTCCAGATCGTCGGCGGTGGAACGATCACTTTCACCGAGGACACCGACGCAGGAGTGGAGAAGTACTTCGCGTATGCCAGGGCCGCAGGCATGCCGACCATCGTGTGCACGGGGCCGACCGCCCTCCTGCCACGCGTGGAAAAGTTCGCGAGGCAGTACGACATCAAGGTCGCAATCCACAACCACGGCCCTGAAGACAAAATCTATCCGTCGCCCTATGACGTCCTCAGGCACGTCAAGGGAATGGATCAGCGTATGGGACTCTGCATCGATGTTGGCCACACGGTTCGCACGGGAACCGACGTCGTGCAGTCCATCCTTGATGCGGGCCCGCGCCTGCACGACATGCACGTGAAGGACCTCGCGGACGTGAAGGCCCGCGACAGCCAGACCGCGGTGGGCGAGGGAAAGCTGCCGTTTCCCGAGATCTTTCGCGCGTTGAAGACGATCAAGTATCCCGGCTACGTGAACCTCGAGTACGAGATCAACTCGAAGGACCCCCTGGCCGGGATGCTGGCATCGTTCGCCTACATGCGCGGTGTGATCGCCGGCATCGCCTGACGCTTGATACCACGTACCCACAAGTTCCCCATCCCTCCACTTCGCAGAACCATGCAGCGTCACTGGAACCAGGTGCTCGGGCTCGTCGTCGCTGTCGCACCGCTCATCGGATGCGCGAGCGCGCGGACGTCCGTTGCGGATCCCGACTACGTTACCGTCGTATCCCATGAAGGCGACCGCAGGGTCGATGTGCTGGTGGGCGGAAAGCCGTTCACGTCGTACATCTGGCCCACCAGCCAGCGCAAGCCAGTGCTCTATCCCATCCGCTCGGCGAGCGGTCTGATCGTGACGCGCGGCTTTCCCATCGACCCGCGCGCGGGGGAGCGGATCGATCACCCGCATCATGCCGGCCTGTGGTTCAACTACGGCGACGTGAATGGTTTCGATTTCTGGAACAACTCCGAGGCCATTCCGGCCGCCGCGGCGCAAAACTACGGCGCCATCGTGCACAAGTCCGTTCGCGAATCGAAGAGCGGCGCGGGCGAAGGGACGCTCGATGTTACGGAAGAATGGGTCGATCCCATGAATACCCCGCTGCTGCGGGAGGACACGCGATTCATTTTTCGCGCGAAGCACGGCATTCGCACGATCGACCGGATCACGACGCTGACCGCGCTCGGCAAGCCGGTGTCATTCAAGGACAACAAGGAGGGCCTCATCGGCCTCCGCGTTGCCCGCTGGCTCGAGCAGCCCTCGCTCACGCCGGAGAAGTTCACCGACGCGAGCGGAAAGGTCACCGCTGTCGCGAAGATGGATACCGCGGGCGTGCGCGGGCTCTATCGCTCCTCCGAAGGCACGTCGGGTGACGCCGTCTGGGGAACACGCGCAAGGTGGGCGATGCTCACGGGCGACGTGGACGGAAAGGCGGTCACCCTCGCGATGCTCGATCA
Source organism: Gemmatimonadaceae bacterium (assembly GCA_046596395.1). Classification (GTDB taxonomy): domain Bacteria; phylum Gemmatimonadota; class Gemmatimonadetes; order Gemmatimonadales; family Gemmatimonadaceae; genus AG11. Next base: position 17,636 of record JBKJMP010000499.1, on the reverse strand, counting down.
CCCGAAGAACGTGGGCTACCCGACATATTGGCACGCGCGCGGCTACGGACTCTTCGCCGCGAACGGCCTTGGCCAGAAAGCGATGAGCAACGGCAGGGACGAGCTCAACTTCAACCTCGCCGCCAACACCTCCGTGACTTTCCGTCACCAGCTCCTGATCATCGAGGGCAAGACGAAGCCGACGGAAATCGAGAACTACTACTCCGGCTTTTCGCGCTGACCCGCGTGTTCCCGTCCCTCTCACCGCACCGGTGAGAAGGGCAAAGGCCTGAGGTACGCCACGTCTATCACGGTGACGGCGCCATTGATGGCGTACTTCTCGTCCCGGCTCAGGCGCTGCCAGTCGGGATGCGCCGAGAAGGTGCTCCATGCCTTGTAGCGCGCCGTCATGTCCTCGAAGGTCAGCATGTAGGTGAGACTCGGCAGGCGCGTCCCGAACAGGTTTTCGCCGAAGAACACCGGCGTCATCCCGATGCTCCTGAAGAGGCTGATCTCGGCGTCGTTGAACATCGCGATCTTTCGTTCGAGCGCAGTGGCGCTACGCGCTTCGTAGGTGCGAAGCTCGAACACTCGCGCGGGGCGGGTCGCCGGTCCAGGAGGTACCTCGACAGCTGGGTGACCGGCGAACGCGCGCATGAGACGAGCATCGTATCTCACGTACGGCAGGTCCGCGCCGGTCTCGAAGGTCTTTTGCGCAGCGGAAAAAGGGATGTCCGCTTCGAGCTTCTCTGCCACGGACTGCACGGCACCGAACGAGGGATACTCGATCAATGCGAGCAGCGACTGCGACGGGAATCCGGTTTCCGGTGTGAACAGCCCGATCGGGCCGGCCCCCGCCCGTGCGAGGGCCGGCAGCACGGCATCCCTGTAGTAGTTGCGAAGGCCGGCGGCGTTGACGTCGCTCCGGAGCTCGTAGTTGCGCAGCTCGAAGTGCCGGCGGTCACCCGCTGCGCCGGCTGGCGTACGAAATCCCGTCGTCATGGCGGCGCTCGACAGGAGCCCTGCCTTGATCAGTTCGCGACGATCCATGTGTTGCTGGGGTCGAAAGTGATGTTCCTGTTAGGGGCAGCGCCGCTAATGACCACCGCGGCGCAGCCGGCGGGATGAAAGCTGGAACCCTGGCCTCTGCATCATTGCTTCTTGCCGCCTGCGGCACTTTGGCGCATGATTGAATCCCGCACATATTTGTTCGACGTTCGAGCAAATGCCAGCCCCCATGACCTCCGCCGCCAAGAATACCATGAGCCCACTCGATCGCCGCACCTTCCTGAAGTCGTCGGCATTGATTGCCGCCGGCGCCGCGCTCCCCGCGCGCTCCTGGGGGCAAGTCATGGGTGCGAATGCCGACATCCGCGTCGGCGTCATCGGGCTCAACGGCCGAGGGCGGAATCACATCTCGAGCCTTGCGAAGATACCCGGCGTCCGGATCGTGGCGCTCTGCGATCCCGACACTGCGGTGCTCGAGAAGGTCAAGGCAACGGTGAACGGCGGAAATGTGAAGACGTACGTCGACATGCGTGAGATGTTCGCGTCACCGGACATCGACGCGGTCACGATCGCCACGCCGAACCACTGGCACGCACTCGCGGGCATCTGGGCCATGCAGGCGGGGAAGGACGTCTACCTCGAGAAGCCCGTCTCGCACAACATCTGGGAAGGGCGCCAACTCGTTGCCGCCGCCGCCAAGTACGGGCGCGTCATTCAGGCCGGAACACAGATTCGCTCCGGCGAAGGGCTTCAGGAAGCCGTGGCGTACGTACGCGCCGGCAACCTCGGCAAGATCAAGGCGGCGCGCGGTTTCTGCTACAAGCGTCGCGACAGCATCGGGCTGTGCGGCGGCGCGCAGCAGGTGCCGGCCACAATCAACTACGACTTGTGGAGCGGGCCCGCGCCGCTCGTGGCGCCGCATCGCAACACGAAGAACGGGCCGGTTCACTACGACTGGCACTGGATCAACCTCTACGGCAACGGCGACGTCGGAAACCAGGGCATCCATCAGATGGACGTCGCGCGGTGGTTCCTGGGCGAGCCGGGCCTTCCGAGCCGCTCGCTGAGCATCGGCGGACGCCTCGGCTACGTCGACGACGGGGAGACCCCGAACACCCAGGTGGTCATCCATCACTATGCGAGCGCTCCGCTCATCTTCGAGGTGCGCGGACTTCCGGCCAGGGCGGGCATCGCGGCAGTTGGTGGCGATCCAGCCGCGAATCAGGGCGGACAGGGCAGCGGAATGGACAACTACCGCGGCGTCGACATTGGCAATGTCATCGACTGCGAGGGGGGCAGCATGATCGTGCCCAGTTACACGACGGCGAAGGCACTCGACAAAAGCGGCAAGACGATCAAGGAGTTCAGGGGCAGCGATCGCCACATGCAGAACTTCATCGACGTCGTGAACAGCCGAAAGACAGGTGATCTCTTCGGTCCGGTCGAGGAAGGCCATGTCTCGAGCGCACTCTGTCACCTCGGCATCATCTCGCATTCGCTCGGCAAGGGCATGCGCGAGGGCGAGTTGCGCGAGCGAGTGAAGGGCGATGCCGGCCTCGCCGAGGCGAATGGCCGCATGATCGAACACTTGAAGACGAACAACGTGGACCTCGACAGGACGCGCCTCACGCTGGGAATGCCGCTGACTGTGGACGCAAAGGCCGAGCGGTTGACGGGCCAGGGCGCGAAGAAGGGCAACCTCATGCTGACGCGCCGGTACCGGGCGCCATACGTGGTGCCGAAGCTGTCCTGATCGGGTAGCCATGAAACGCACGAGCCTTCTCCTGACGTCGGCGCTGCTCGGGTGCTCCAGCGCGGGCACCGCGCCGATCGATCAGGGGCCGGTGGCACAGTGCACCTTCGCGAATCCGATGGCGGCAGGCGCGGATCCTTGGGTGGTCAAACAGGATGGCGCGTACTACTACATCAAGTCGAGCGCGAACAGGATCTGGATCTCGAAGGCAACGAAGCTCTCGGAAGTGCTGACGGCGACACCGACGCCCGTGTGGAGCGCGCCGGTCACTGGCTGGAACCGGGGCAACATCTGGGCACCCGAGCTGCACTTCATCGAAGGCCGGTGGTATGTGTACTACGCTGGCGGGCGCCCGGGCACGCCATTCACCACGCAGCACGCCGGCGTACTGGAATCGGTGGGCGCCGACGCGCTCGGCGGCTACGTGGACAGGGGCAAGCTGTACACAGGCGATAGTGTCGGCACGGGCACCGGAGACCGGTGGTCGATCGACCTGACCGTGGCGCAGATCGGGGCGCAGCGATATGCGGTGTGGTCGGGCTGGAAGGATAACGCCACCACGGACAAGACGCCGCAGCAGCTCTACATCGCTCCGATGGCGAACCCGTGGACGATCGCCGCGAACCGCGTGATGCTGGCCGCGCCGGCGGAGAGCTGGGAAAGGGGGCCCGAGCTGGATCTTCTGGAAGGCCCGCAAATCCTCCAGCACAATGGCGACGTGTTTCTCATCTACTCCACGCGAGACTCGTGGCTGAAGGAGTACCAGCTGGGACAACTACGCCTGCGGGGGCCCTCGGCCGACCCGCTGAACCCCGCGAGCTGGACGAAATCCGGGCCGGTCTTCACGGGCAACGCGAGCGTGTTCGGCGTGGGTCACGCCAGCTTCACCACGTCGCCGGATGGAAGCGAAAGCTGGATCGTGTACCACTCCAAGACGTCGGCGACGCCCGGATGGGACCGTAACATTCGCATGCAGAAGTTCACGTGGTCGGCGGCGGGCGCGCCGGTGTTCGGCGATGCCGTGAGCTCGGGCGACAGGATCACCCGCCCCGGCGGCGAGTGTCCATGACATACCATAAGAGAGTGAGGAATGGCATGAGTCTGCGCGCCATCGTGACGGTGCTCGTGGCCGCGTCGATCGGCGCCGCATCGCCGGCACGGACGCAGGCGCCGTTGCGCTCAGAAGCGGCGGCGGAGGAGCGGATTCCCCTTCCCGAGCATCCGCGTCCCGACTTCATGCGCGCGGAGTGGCAGAACCTGAACGGGCAATGGCGCTTCAGGTTCGACAGCGCGAATGCGGGCGAGCGCGCGGCGTGGTTCAGCGCGCCGCTGGCCGGGCCGCGGCCGATCACGGTGCCCTTTTCATGGGGCGCTCCGCTCTCCGGCGTTCCCGACCTGGCTGACATCGGCTGGTACGAACGCACGGTACAGATACCGAGAAGCTGGCGCGGCCGCCGGGTGTTCCTGGTCGTGGGGGCGTCCGACTGGCGGACCTCCGTGTGGCTGGATGGCGCGAAGGTGGGCGATCACCAAGGCGGCTACACGCCTTTCTCCATGGAGATCACGTCGCTCGTGAAGGCCGACGCGCCGCAACGGCTCACCATGCGCGTGGACGACTCGCCGCATGCCTTCAAGCTCGAGGGCAAGCAGGGGTACGGGAAGGCGCGCGGCATGTGGCAAACCGTCTATCTCGAGGCGCGTGGCGGCGACCCGCTGGATCTGGTGCACTTCACGCCGGACATCGATCGCAGCACGGTTTCCGTGCGCGCCCGCCTTGCCGAGCCGGCGCCGGCGGATCTCGTGTTGCGCGTGGCCTTCACCAATAGGGACGGCACGCCCGTGGTGAATCGCCCCATCGCCCGGGGGACGCGCGAGGTACGCTTCGATGTGCCCCTGCCGGGCGCTCGTCTCTGGTCGCTCGAGGATCCATTCCTCCACGAGGCTACGGCCACCGTGAGCGGCGCCGGCGTCGCCACCGATTCCGTGCAGACCTACTTCGGCATGCGGAAGATCTCGGTCGTCGACCTGCCTGGCACGACCTACCCATACGTGGCCATCAACGGCAAGCCGGTGTACCTCCAGCTTGCGCTCGATCAGGCGTATCACCCCACCGGCTTCTACACGTTTCCCACCGATTCCTTCACGCGCATGGAGATCCTCCGCGCGCGACAAATCGGACTCAACGGCCTGCGCGAGCACATCAAGATCGAAACTCCGCGCAAGCTCTACTGGGCCGACCGGCTGGGCATGCTGATCATGGCGGACGTGCCCAACTGGTGGGGGCCGCCCACCGACACCGCCTTCCGTGAGCATGAATTCGCGATGCGCGCGATGATCGAACGCGACTACAATCATCCGGCGATCTTCTCGTGGGTGGCGTACAACGAAGCGTGGGGGCTGGTGACGAAGGTGAACGGCAAGGACCAGTTCCTGCCGGCCACCCAGCAGCGCGTGGTGGAGACGGTGAAGCTCGCGAAGTCGCTGGACAGCACGCGGCTCGTGGAGGACAACTCGCCCTGCTGCGGGCACGGTCACACGGTCACCGATATCAACTCGTGGCACAGCTACGTGGCGGGATGGCAATGGGAGGCCCTCGTGAAGACGCTGAGCGACAGCACGAGGCCCGGGTCGCCGTGGAACTTCGAGCGCGGGTTCGTGCAGGGACGCCAGCCGATGATGAACTCCGAGTTCGGCAACGTGTGGGGCTACGCGGGCAGCAGCGGCGACGTGGACTGGAGTTGGGACTACCACATGGCGGTGGATGCCTTCCGGCGTTATCCGAAGCTCGCGGGATGGCTCTACACCGAGCACCACGACGTGATCAACGAATGGAACGGGTACTGGCGCTTCGATCGGTCGAACAAGGAAACGGGCCTCGGCGAGCTGGTCGAAGGCATGTCGCTGCGCGACCTCCACTCACCCTACTACGTGGCGACCGGTCCGGAGCTGAGTCAGGCCGTGACGCCCGGGCAGATGGTGCAGGTGCCACTCTGGGCATCGTTCCTTGCCGACGATCGGCCCGCCGGCGACTCGCTGTCCCTCCGCACCGAGCTGTATGGCTGGAACTCGCTCGGTGAGAAGCGGAGTTACGGGACGTCATCGCGGCGCGTGGTGTACCGGCCCTACATGTCGGAAGCGCTGGCGCCGTTGACGGTCACCATGCCAGGCGAGCCCGTGGTGGCGGTGCTCGCGCTCCGGTTGGAGGACGCATCCGGGACGGTGCTGCATCACAACTTCACCACGTTCGTCGTGGAGGGCAGTGCGCCGGCGGTGGCGTTGCTCGCTGACGGCCGGCGCGCGCGAATTTCGCGAGTGGCCGCGCGCGATTATTCGGATTCGCGCTGGTCGCTCAAGTCGTGGAAGGTGCTGGACGGGCTCAAGGTGAACGGGGCGGGCTCGGGATTCTTCGAGTATCGGCTGCCGTGGCCCACGGGACTCGCGCGCGCGGATGTGGAGGACGCGACATTCCTCGTGGAGTTGTCGGCGAAGCGGCTGAACGGCAAGGACCGCGACACCACGGCACGCGACGATGGCGACTACATGCGCGGCGGCGGGCTCCAGGACCCCAGCCGCAACCCGAATGCGTATCCCATGACGGGCACGACGCCCTATCCGAGCGCGGTGACCGTGCGGGTGAACGGAACGCTCGCGGGGCGGTACGAGCTCGCCGATGACCCGGCGGATCATCGCGGGATTCTCTCGTGGCATGCCCAGAAGCGCGATCGCTATCTGCGCGAGGCCGGGTCGTACGGTCAGCTCGTGCGCGTGAACGTGCCTGCATCGGCGCTCGACGCCGCCGCGCGCACGGGTGCGGTGACCGTTCGCCTGGAGGTGAGCGACGCGCTGCCCGGAGGGCTCGCGGTGTACGGCGCGCACTTCGGCCGCTATCCTCTCGATCCCACAGTGGCCTTCGTGTTGCGTGCGGGCAGCGCGGCGGAACGGAACGCCGGAGGCGGGCGCGCCGCGTCGCCGTAGAGGCGCGACTTCACCGCTCGCGCCGAGAGGCGGATGTCGCTCGGCGCACTATGCTCCCGTTCCGAACGTGAACACGGTGCGCGACCGATATGCGTTTCCCGGCCGCAACACGGTGGATGGAAAGCCCGGATGGTTGGGCGAATCGGGGAAATGCTGCGTCTCGAGACAGAACCCCGTCCGATGCCGATAGACGCGGCCGCCTTTTCCCGTAAGACTGCCATCGAGAAAGTTGCCGGAGTAGAACTGCAGGCCGGGCTCGGTGGTTGCCACGTCAAGGGTCCGTCCGCTCCCTGGCTCGGCGACGTGAACCACGTGCCGCAAGCCGGTTCCGTTCAGCACCCAGTTGTGATCGTAGCCGCCGCCGTAACGCAGTTGCGTGTGCGAATCGCCGATCCGGGCACCGATGGCGGCGGGCGCCCGGAAATCGAACGGCGTATCAGCCACAGCGGCGAGCTCGCCGGACGGAATGAGCGTCGAGTCCACCGGCGTGTAGCGGTCTGCGTCGATCGAGAGCAGGTGACCGAGAACGTCCCCGCTGTCGCCGCGGAGGTTGAAGTAGCTGTGTTGCGTGAGGTTCAGGTGCGTCGGCGCGTCGGTGGTGGCGAGATACTCGACGACGAGCTCGTCGCGGTCCGTCAACGTGTACGTCACCTGCGCCTGAAGCGCGCCTGGATAGCCTTCCTCGCCGTTCGCGCTCAGGTAGCGAAACGTCACACCGCGCTCGTCGCCGCGCGCGAACGGCGCGGCCTCCCACACCACCTTGTCGAATCCGCGCGGCCCGCCGTGCAGGTGGTTGGGCCCGTTGTTCCGCGCGAGCGTGTAGCTGTTGCCGTCGAGCGTGAAGCGCCCGCCTGCGATCCGGTTGCCATACCGGCCCACGACGGCGCCGAAGTACGGCGAGTCCTTCACGTAGCCGGCAAGGTCGTCGTAGCCCAGCACCACGTCGGCGAACACTCCCGCGCGGTCTGGCGTGCGAATCGACTGGATAATTGCGCCGTAGGATATCGCCCGCACCTCGACGCCGTGCGCGTTCGTCAGCGTGAACGAGCGCACGGGAACACCCGACGGCAGGCGGCCGAACGATTCCTCACTCATGGAAGCGCGCGCCGGGACCGGCATGCCGTGCGGCGCGGCGCATGCCGCCGCCGAGAACCAGATCCCGATACACAACGCGCGCATCCGCCCAGTGACAGTCATGAGTCATCCTCGATCACGGTGTCGAAACGTGCGTGTTCATCGCCTCCTTGCGCCGGAGTCGATCGGGAACACGAACGTCGCCTCCAGGCACGATGAGATCAAGCGGGTGAGCTGATTGCCGAGGCCATGGTCGGCGCACGACGCGTATGCCCCCATGGCGCGCTCGTGGGGCCCCATCGCCGAGCGTGGGTGCGTACCAGCGGTGAGGCGTTCGATGGCGGCGGCGCATGAGGTTACCGCCAAGCGAATGACGCTTGAGGTGAAGGGCCGTACGAGCGCAACGCGCTCAGTCATGGGAACGCCGGCCTTGCCCTTCCGAACTACTGAAGTCATCATATGAGTTCATCAATTGGTTCAATTCTACCGAGCTCAATGGCCCACGCCGTCGAGCCCGTCCACGACAAAGCCAATCCGGCGACGAAGCGCAGCGTCTCAGCCGGCCCCCCAGTCTTCATCGCGCTCGGCGACATGCTGGTCCCGATTCCGCAGGCGGTGATCGGCGCGAATCTCACGCGGAGATGCCTCAGAATCCTGGGTACTAGACGGATGGGCGGACGATGTGCGATGGTGAAACGACTCATGAGGCTGGCGCTGCTCCTCTCCACGCCCCTTGGAGTCGCGATGAAGAACACGCACTTCGGCCTGAGCGGTCGTGTGGCGGTGGTGACCGGTGGCTATGGCGTGCTCGGTGGCAGCATGGCGACGGGCCTTGCCGCCGCCGGCGCCCGGGTCGCGGTGCTCGGGCGTCGCCGTGCCGCGGGCGCCGAGAAGGCAGACGCGCTCCGCGCCGAAGGGTGTGACGCGATGGCGCTCGAAGCGGACGTCCTCGACGGTGACGCATTGCACGCGGCCTGAGCGGAGCTGCTTGCGGCGCGGGGACGCGCGTGGATATCCTCGTCAACGCAGCCGGCAGCAACGTGCGGAGGTCGCGAAGGAGTTCGGCGATGGCGTGCGCGTCAACGCGATTGCACCGGGCTTCTTCGTGGCGGACCAGAACCGCAGCGTCCTCCTGAATTCCGATGGCAGCTTCACGGAGCGCGCGCGGACGATCATCTCGCATACGCCGATGGGGCGGTTCGGCGATCCCTCGGAGCTGAACGGCGCCATCCAGTTTCTCTGTAGCGATGCCGCCGCGTTCGTCACCGAGGTGGTCATTCCGATCGACGGCGGCTTCAGCGCGTACAGCGGAGTCTGACGATGAAGCTCGCGCTCGGACTCTATCGCAGCCCGCTCTCGGACGAGAACTTCCAACTCGCCGGCATGGCGTTCGCGTTCAGTAACATGAAGGCCGCGTTGCAACTGGCGGAGCGTCGCTCATCGCGCGCCGCCACAGTGTACACCAGCTAGGAGCGTCGAGATGCGTCCGGAGCAGTGGGAAACCTTCAAGCGCGCCGCGCGGCTGGAGCCGCAGGCGCGCGTGCCGATGGCGATGATCGTGGACAGCCCATGGATTCCCGGCTACCTCGGCATCAAGCACATGGACTACTACCTCGACCCGGAGCTGTGGTTCGAGTCGAACCGCCGGATCAACGAGGAATACCCCGACATCATCATGGTGCCCTCGTGGTGGATGGAATACGGCATGGCCGCTGAACCATCCATCCTCGGCGCGAAAATCAAGTTCTGGGAGGACAACACCCCGAGCGAGTATCACACCCTCTATCGGCTGGAGGACATCGACGAGTTTCCGGAATACGAGGTGGACGCCGACGCGTTCGCGGCGATGACGCTGCATCGCTACAGGATGGCGTTGCCGCGCATCGCCGCGCTCGGCGAGGTGATTCCCTTCGTCACGGCGCGCGGCCCGCTCTGCACGGCGGGGTTCGTGCGCGGCACCACGAATCTCATGATAGAGATCGTGGAGAAGCCCGACGAGACGCACCGTCTGATCGACCTGTGCACGCGCGTCGTGATCGACTGGCTCAAGGCGCAGCACAGGGTGCTCGGTGATCAGGTGGAAGGAATCTTCATACTGGACGACATCGTTGGATTCATCAACGAGGAGCACTATCTCGAGTTCGCGCACCCGTACCTGAAGCGCATCTGCGATGCCTTCCCCGCCGGCTGGGTGAAGCTTTATCACAACGACGCGGAGGTGGACGCCTGCCTCGATCACCTGCCGGATGCCGGCTTCAACGTACTGAACTGGGGCAAGCAGAAGGACATCCGTGAGGTGAAGCAGCGCGTCGGCGATCGCATGTGTCTCATGGGCAACGTGAATCCGCTCGAGATCGCCGTGCGCGGCACTCCCGCCGAGGTGCGCGAGGCCACCCTCGAGGTGCTTGAGGGGGGCTTCGGCGACGGCAAGGGGATGATCCTCTCCGTGGGGGGCGGCGTCAGCCCGGGCATGCCGCGCGAGAACGTGAGGGCCATGCGCGACGCGCTCGACGAGTTCAACGCTCGCCTGGCACCGGCCGCGCGATGACGATCGACTATGCGCTGATGAACCAGTGCCTCTACGAGGGCAAGGCGAAGGACGTCGAGCAAATGACGAAGGACGCCCTCGCCGAGGGGCGTCATTTCCAGGAGGTGATGACCGAGGGACTCATCGCCGGCATGAGCGTGGTCGGGGAAGACTTCAAGCACAACGTGCTCTATGTGCCAGAGGTGCTCATCGCGGCGCGCGCCATGAAGGCGGGAATGGCGGTGCTCAAGCCGCTGCTCACGGCGAAGGAGAACGAATCGAAGCGCGTGGGCACGCTGCTCATGGGCACCGTGCGCGGCGACCTGCACGACATCGGGAAGAATCTCGTGTGCATGATGGCAGAGGGCGCCGGATTCGAGGTGCACGACATCGGGGTCGATCAGAGCGTGGAGAAGTTCATGGCGGCGGCCGACCGCGTGAAGCCGGACATCATCGGCATGAGCGCGCTGCTCACCACGACGATGACCTACATGAAGACGGTGATCGACGGATTCGAGACGGCGGGCCGCGGCGAGATCCACATGGCCATCGGCGGCGCACCCATCAGCCAGATGTTCGCCGACGAGATCGGCGCCGACGGCTACGGTCAGAATGCCTCGGCGGCCGTGGATCTCTTTCTCCGCCTGATGAGCGGTGCGCCCGAGACGGCCGTCGCAGACCATACCCCTGTCGCGGCGACATCGGTCGCCGACCAGGGCGTGCCCTCCGCGATGGGAACGCGCTCCACCTGCCAAGTGCTCTACTGGCAGGAGATCCCCGCGCAGGTTCGTGCCATCGACGACGTGGGCAACGAGGCGAAGCTGGAGCTCGCGCCCCGCTTCGCCGCCCGCATCGATCAGCAGGCGCACAAGCGCGGCCTCACCGCCGGCGATGCATACATGGAGCAGTGGAAGTGGGGCGAGGACGTGGAGCGCGAGGGGTCAGCCGCCCATGCCGCGGCCGCCCTGAAGGCCGAGCTCGAAGCGCAGGCGGGCGCCGGCTGGTGACATGTCCGTCTCTCTGACGATCGATGGGCGCACCATGACGGCTGGCGGCGACGGCCGCTCGCTGTTCGAGTGCGCGGAATCCCTCGGGATCCTGGTGCCCACGTCGTGCGTCAAGAACGGCAAGTGCAAGGAATGCATCGTGGAGGTGAGCGCGGGCCTGGACCTCCTCACCCCCCGCACAGCGCCGGAGGAGCATCTTCAGGGCGCCTTCCGGCTCTCGTGTCAGACGCGCGTCGCGGCGCCGGCGGGCGGGATCACCTGCCACACGATGCGCCGCGGGCAGATGCGCGTCGAGCGCCATGCATACGGCCTTCCCGTCAGCGGCCGTCCCGCTCACCTGCGGCCGGCCGTGACGCGAGACGGGGCGCGCGTACTGCTCGACGGCGTAGAGATCGATCGGCGGGGGGGGCCATTGCACGGTCTGGCGATGGATCTCGGGACGACCACGATCGTGCTGCGTCTCTTCGATCTCGAAACGGGCGAGCTCGTGGCCGACACCTCATTCGAGAATCCGCAGCGCTTCGGGGGCTCGGATGTGATGTCGCGGATTCACTACGACAGCGTGCGCGGCGGGCACGTGCTGATGCGCACCCTTGCCGGGTACCTCACCCACGCCATCGAAGCGCTGCCGGTCGATCCGCGGTCGATCTATGAGCTCGTGGTGGTGGGCAACTCCACCATGCGCGACATCTTCTTTCGGCAGAGCGTCTATTCCATCGGACAAAACCCGTATCAGTCCATCACGGAGATCGAGCTGGCGGCCGGGCAGCGCGCGTCCACGAGCCTTCATACCACCGGGCGCCGATCGCTGCTGCCCATCCACCCGAAGGCCCACGTGTACGGTGCGCCCATCGTCAGCGGCCACGTTGGCGCCGACGCCGCCGCCTGCATGCTGGCCGTCGACCTGGCGAACGAAGAGCGGATCGTTGCCGTCATGGACATCGGCACCAATACCGAACTCATACTCGGCAACCGTCACCGGATTCTTGCTGCGTCGTGTCCCGCCGGTCCCGCGTTCGAGGGCGGAGCGGTCTCGTGCGGCATGCCTGGTCTCGATGGCGCCATCGAGAAGGTGAAGCTGCTCGGCGACGGGCAGTTCTCCGTCGGCGTCATCGGCGACGTCGCGCCGGAAGGCATCTGCGGCTCAGGGCTGGTGGAGCTCATGAGCGAGCTGCTCCGCACCGGCCGCATGAACCAGATGGGGCGCTTCGAGGATGACGCAGAGACCGTGGTGGTCGACGCGCTACACGGCATCACCTTTCTCGAGAGCGACGTCAACGAGCTCGCGCAGGCGAAAGGCGCGAACGTGGCGGGCCTGCAGGTGATCTTCAGCGAGTACGGAATCGGGTTCGACGACGTGGACGTCTTCTACCTCGCCGGCGGGTTCGGGCGGCACCTCGACATCGAGGCGTCGAAGCGCATCGGCCTCATTCCGAACATTCCGGACGCGAAGATCGTGCAGGTCGGCAACGCCGCCATCGAGGGCGCGTGCATCGCGCTGCTGTCCACGGACAGGCGTCGCGAGCTCGAGGCGCTCGTGCGGCGAGTACAACACTGCCGCCTCGAGACGCATGCGAGCTTCTTCGATCTCTTCGTGGACGGCTGCCAGTTCAAGGCGATCGAGTCCCCGCTGCAGCGTGAAGGAGTGGCATCGTGATCGGCTTGCTCGACGTCGGACCCGACACCGCGGTGCAGGACACCGAGTACGTGCGCCTGCTCGGCTACCCGCGCGGACGCATGCTCGCCGATCGCGCACTCGAGCTCGCGAGGCTCGCCCGCACGTGGTACGCCGAGCATGGGCGCCCCTGGACCTATCTCCGCCGCTCGCGGACGCTCGACGTCGAGGGAAACATGGTCCTCATCGACGGCGAGGCCTTCACGAGCGAGAGGCTCGCGCACACGCTGCGCGACGGCGGTGCCGACAGTGTCGCGCTGGTCGCGGTGAGCGCCGGTCCCGAGCTGGAGCGCGAAGCTGCTGATCGATGGCAGAGCGAGAAGCCCGACGAGTACTACTTTCTCGAGGTGCTCGGCTCGGCGATCGTCGAGCATCTGGTAATGACGGCGGGATCGCAGCTGTGCGCCACCGCCGAAGCCGAGGAACGCGCCGTGCTGCCGCACTACAGTCCCGGTTATCCCGAGTGGGACATCGCCGATCAGGGGCGGCTCCTTGCGCTCACGATGCGCGATGTGATCGGGCGGCCGCTGGACGCACTCGATTCGGGGATGCTGCGCCCGAAGAAGTCGCTCCTCGCCGTCTTCGGTCTCACGCGGAGCACCGATCGCGTGCGAAAGCTCACGTCGCTCCTGCCGTGCCAGTGCTGCTCGCTGCCGCGCTGTCAGTATCGTCGCGCCGCGTATGTCGCGCCGCGCACGCATGTCGCGGTGGGCGCATGACGGCACCCGAGTCACTCGATCTGCGCGCCGTCTATTCCGTGAGCCGCAAGGCGCTCGCGCGCTGGGCCGCCGAGCGCCTGTCGCTCGATCTGAGACAGGATGGGAGCACCGCTGCGAGGTTCCGCTACGAGGGCACCACGTGCAGTGACATGGGACGTCCACTGGAGTTCATCTATGAGGTGACGCTGGGGCCGCGTGACGATGGGTATCCCATTCTCGCGGAGCGCTGCGCACCGGCCGCGGCCGACGACGGCCACCGCTACATGTGCCGCTACCGCGCCGCTCCCTCGCAGCTCATGGCGGAGATCGCCAGCGAGAAGCCGCTGCTTGGACAGCGGCTCGATCAGGTGCTCACGCACGAGCTCCCGGCGTCCGTGGCGAGCTGCTACTGCGAGGCCGATAGCAGAGACCGCAAGTGGGCGCTGGTGCTGGAGACGATTCACTTCGCGCTCGCCGAGCGGGAAAGGGCGACGCAGGACATTCCATTGGCTGGACAGACCGGGACACGATGAAGACAACACTCAAGGACGTCCTCCGCGAAGGCCCGCTACTGGGCGACGGCGCGATGGGCACGCAGCTCATGATGGCGGGGCTCGAACAGGGCGCCTGCGGCGAAGCGTGGAATCTCACGCACCCGGAACGGGTGCTCGAGATACAGCGCCGCTATGCCGACGCGGGCTCGGACTGCATCATCACCAATACCTTCGGCGGGTCGCGCATCATGCTGAAGCGTCACGGCAGCGCCGGCGACGTTCGGGCGATCAACGCGGCGGGCGTGGAGATCGCGCGGCAGGCCTTCGGCGGACGGCCCGGGTGGGTGCTTGGCGACATCGGCCCGTTCGGCGGGTTGATGGAGCCCTACGGCGACTTCACCGAAGCCGAGGTCCGTGCCGCGTTCACCGAACAGGCGAGGGCGCTGGTCGACGCCGGCGCCGACGCGATCATCATCGAGACGCAGACCGGGCTCGAGGAGCTGCGCCTCGCCGTCGAGGCCGCGAAGGAGGCGGGCGCGCCCTGCATCATCGGATCGCTCGCGTACGACGTGACGCTCGACGGCTCCACCTTCCGCACGATGATGGGGATCGACCCCGAGCAGGCCGCCGAGTTCATGGAGGAGAACGGAGTGGACATCGTCGCGCTGAACTGCGGCAGCGGAATGGACATGACCTGGGCGCGGCAGGCGATCGAGCGATACCGCGCCGTCACCACGCTGCCCACCATGGCGCAGCCCAATGCCGGACTTCCGCGGCTGGTGAACATGCAGGTGGTGTACGACGAGACTCCGGACGAGATGGTGCGGGGTGTCGTCCCCCTGCTCGAGGCCGGAGCCAGCATCGTTGGCGGCTGCTGCGGCAGCACGCCCGATCACATCCGCGCCTTTCGCGCGGCCATGGATCACTACCTGAGTGCGCGCCCATGAAGCAGAAACTGTGTGACGTGAGTGCGCTCGCCGTCGACAAGCTGCCGCCGAAGGCCGCCGACAAGTCCGGTATCGGCGTTCACTACATCGACGCGTTCCTCAAGCCGATGAACGCGACGCTTCCCAATGGCGCCATCGTCAAGTGCAAGCGGCGGGGATTGAAGATCACGCTCACGGTCGGCGGCAGAAAGGGTGAAGGACTGATGCGGCGGCTCGACGTGAGCCTCGATCCCGTCGTCATGCTGCACGCGGCGCTCCAGGAGGCGGCCGCCGCGGCTGAACTGACCCTGAGCGTCGAAGACGGCGCCGTCTTCATCGACGCATGACCGGATGGCAGCGCTGCTGACGCGTCGCGTCACCGGCGGCTAAGGCTTGAGTCTCATTCATCCTGAGCGAAGCTCAGGATGACAGTGGTTGACTCCCCTCCCCGAGACACACATAGTCCGGCGTGACGACTTCCTCCCAATTCCTTCCGCCCGCGCTCGTCTCGGCACTCGCGGGCGCGTATGAGTTGCTGCAGGAAATTGGGCGCGGCGGCATGGGCGTCGTCTACGCCGCGCGCGACGTCCGACTCGAGCGGCTTGTGGCGATCAAGGTGCTCCCGGAGCTCGTGTCGAGCGACCTCGTGCGCGAGCGCTTCCTGCGCGAGGCACGCGCGGCCGCACGGTTGTCGCATCCATCGATCGTCCCCATCTACGCTGCCGACGAGCGCGCTGGCGTCACGTTCCTCGTGATGGCGTACGTCGACGGCTCGACGTTCTCGGCGCTCATGCGTGATGGCAACGCGCTCGCGCCGGAGCTTGCCGTCCCGATCCTTCGCGACGTGGCGCTCGCGCTCGCCGCCGCGCACAGCCGCAACGTGATCCATCGCGACGTGAAGCCCGAGAACATCCTCATCGACCGGCTCACGGGCCGGCCGATGGTGACGGACTTCGGTATCGCCCGTCTCGCCGATGCCATGCAGCCGGGCGCACTCACGCGCACCGGCCAGGTGCTCGGCACCGTCGGCTACATGAGTCCAGAACAGGTCACTGCCGCTGACGTCGATGGCCGGAGCGACCTCTACTCACTCGGCGTCGTTGCGTTCGAGGCACTGTCGGGACGCCTGCCCTTCGACGGCCCTGCCCCGTCGGTGATCGTTGCCCATGCGACGACCCCAGCGCCGCTGCTCGCGTCGGTTGCCCCCGGTGTGCCCGCCGAGCTGTGCGCGGTCGTCGATCGGTGCCTGCGAAAGAATCCCAGTGACCGGTACGCGAACGGCAACGACCTCGCGGCCGCACTCGATCGCGCGATGGGCCCAGTGCCGACGCCCGCGACGGACGCATTTGCGAAGGTAGCCGAGCAGATCCTGACTGAAGCCGAGGCGGATCGCGTGTGGAAGCGCGCCGCGGAGCTGCAGGCGGGCATCGGTTCGGAGAAGCCACCGCGCGCGCCGACCGCTGCCGTCTCGGCTGTGGCGCGCACGGCAACGAATGGCTTCCGCATCGAGCACGTGCGTCTCGCCGCGATGGAAGCAGGCATCTCCGCGCCGTATGTGTCGCTCGCGCTCGACGAGCTGCTCAAGCCGCGTGCAGCGCTGCTGCACATTGCGCCGCCACGCCTGCTCGAGCGTGAACCGCGACCGCGCCCGCCCGAACTGCGACGTCCGGTGGGGCCTCCGGTTGTCCGGTCGCTTAGTCCGCGCGCATCGCCGCTCGCCGGTGCGCCGTCGATGCTGATTTACGAGGTGGAGATCGCAGGGGAGCTCTCGCCGAACGACTTCGACGTGATCGCGCACTCGATCAGGACCCGCATGGGGGAAGCGGGAAACGCCGCGGCGCTGGGCCGCACGCTCAGCTGGACGTCGTCGTCCGAGGAAGGGCAACGACGCATGTTCATCAGCATCGTGGCGTCGGGTGGACGAACGCAGGTCCGCATCGAAGAGAACCTCGAGAAGCTCGAAACCGACGTTCGGAAAGGAAGCTTCGTGACTGGACTCCTCACCGCCGGAGTGAGTCTCAGCTTCTTCGGTGGCGGCATGAACGCGCCAGTCCTCGGCACGGTGTTCACGGCGGGAATACTGGGCTCACTGTACTACTACGCACGCAGACAATTCACTGGTCGCGCGAGCAAACGCGCCGCTGAATTGTCCGGCCTCGCCGCGACGCTCGCCGATCAGGTCGCGGGCCTCATCGCGGACCTTCCATCCGGTCGAGCGCCGACGCCGTTGCCGTCGTTCCGGCGCGCGCGCACCCCGTAGCGCCAGAATGCCGCAGTCCGTTCGCGAGAAGTTCGCAATTGCAGTCGATACCCTCGTCGAGCAGGTCAAGGGCGACCGCTCCATCCTGGCGGCCATCCTCTGCGGCAGCCTCTCGCACGATACCGTCTGGGTAAAGTCGGACGTGGATCTGGTGCTCGTGACGGTGGATGACCGCAAGCCGCAGGAGAGCGGTGGCATCGCGCTGTACGCCAACGGCGTGAACGTGCATGCGATGCTCATCTCGCGCACGGAGTTCCGCC
>JBKJMP010000420.1:0-2738 GCA_046596395.1 Gemmatimonadaceae bacterium | reverse complement strand
AAGCGATCGAGCAGCACCACCTCTCCGCGTGCGAGTGCCGGCACGATCTCACGCTGGACGAGTTGCGCGCGCGAGGCCATGAACAGGAGCGCCTCCGCACGCGGCTCGATGTCCGACGCGCGATCGAGGAGCACTCGGCGCACCTCGGTGCCGAGCGGGGTTCCGCCGGGCTCGCGGAGCGCGAGGTGGGTCACGCCGCGGTCGCCGAGCCACGAGGAGAGCCGGCGAAGCTGCGTGGACTTGCCCGAGCCCTCGCCGCCCTCGAAGACGATCAGACGCCCGGCAGCGAGTGCCACGCTAGCCGAGCGTGATGATCGAGCTCGTGGCGCCCTTCTCGATCCCGTCCACGATCCAGTCGTTCACCTTCGCCATCACCTTGTCGAAGTTCTCCTGCGCCGATACGAGGCGCTGATAGACCTGCTGGCGCTGGACCTGGCCGAGCAACGTGTCGAGCTCGCGCTCCATCTCCTCGCTGGGGCGTTCGCCGCGCTGGATCATCTGCTGCGCGTTGAGGCGAAGCTGCTCCATCTTCTTGAGCAGCGCGACGGCCTCCTTGTCCTCGCCGAGCGCCTCGTTCGCGCGCTTGACGGCCTTGTACTCCGTGCTCTGCCCGATGAGACGCCCGAGCTCCTTGGCCTTGTCTTCGATCATTCCTGCTCCTCCAATCGTCTGGCGACCACGAATCGCTCGCGGCCGGTGAGATCCAGCAGAACCTGTACGTCTCCGAACGTTCCGCCGGCTTTCATGAGCTGCGCCACGCGCGCGGCGCGACGGACATCCACTTCCAGCGCGAGCACACCGTGTGGCGCGAGCACCGCGGACGCGTCCCGGATCAGCGTGGCCGTCGCCGACATGCCTTCATCGGCCGCAAACAGCGCGACCGCCGGCTCCCAATCCCGCACGGACGCGGGCAGCGAGTTCACTTCGTCGAACGAAATGTAAGGAGGGTTGGAGACCACCGCGCGCAAGCTCCGCTCGATCACCGGCGCGAGCAGGGAGCCTGTGCGGAAGTCCACTGGCGCCCGCAACGATGACGCGCAGCGCTCGGCGTTCATGCGTGCGACGGCGAGGGCATCGAGCGACACGTCGGTGGCGATCACGCGCTCGAAGCGGCCCTCGGCGGCGAGGGAGAGGGCGATGGCACCCGATCCCGTCCCGACGTCCACCACCACGCCGCCGTCGCCTCCGTTCGTGCGATCGAGCACGATGTCGACGAGCAGCTCCGTCTCGGGGCGCGGGATGAGCACGCGCTCATCCACTGCGAGCACGAGGTGACGAAATGCGGCGCGTCCGGCAGCGTACTGAATCGGCGCACCCGCCGCCCGCCGCCGCGCCGCGTGCATCGCCAAGTCGGCCTGCGCCGCCGTGAGGACGAACTCCGGCGACAGGTGCGCCCAGTGGCGGGGCTGATCGTGCAGCAACGCCATCAGCTCTCGTGCCTCTCCGCGCGCGGCGTCACCGAGTGGAGCGAGGATTCGCGTCATCTCGAGCACTGCCCCTGCGACCGTCAGTGAGGTCGTCGCGGTGGGCTGCAGCGCCCTACTCACCCAGCTGCTCCTCCACGTCCGCGAGCTTGAGCGCGTCGATGATTGGCTCGATGTGCCCGTCCATCACGGCGGAGAGATCGTGCGTGGTGAAGCCGATGCGATGATCGGTGATGCGGCTCTGTGGATAGTTGTACGTGCGGATCTTTGCGGAGCGGTCCCCGGTGCCGACCTGCGACTTGCGAATCTTCGAGCGCGCGGCCTCGGCTTCGGCTACGCGCAGATCGAGCAGTCGCGCACGCAGCACTTCCATGCCCTTCAGCTTGTTCTGGAGCTGGGATTTCTGATCCTGCTGCGACACGACGAGCCCCGTTGGGAGGTGCGTGATGCGCACGGCGGAATCCGTGGTGTTGACGCTCTGTCCTCCGGGCCCGCTCGCGCGAAAGACGTCGATGCGAAGATCCTTGTCCTCGATCTTCACGTCCACTTCCTCCGCTTCGGGCAGCACCGCGACCGTGGCGGCCGAGGTGTGGATGCGCCCCTGGGTCTCGGTGGCGGGGACGCGCTGCACGCGATGGACGCCGCTCTCGAGGCGCATCGCACCGAAGGCGCCGACGCCGGAGACCTTGAACACCGCCTCCTTCACACCGCCCAGGGTGCCGTCGGAATAGGAGATGTTCTCGCGGCGCCAGCCGGGCTGCCGCTCGATGAAGCGGGTGTACATGCGATAGAGGTCGGCCGCGAAGAGCGCCGCCTCGTCACCGCCGGTGCCCGGCTTGATCTCGATGATCGCGTTGCGGTCGTCGAGTGGGTCGTGGGGAAGCAGAAGCGGCTTGAGGCGCGCTTCCATGGCGGTGATGGACGCCTCGAGGTTGGCGACTTCGAGGGTCGCCTCGGCGGCCATCTCGGGGTCGTCCACAACGGAAACGAGCTCGCGTGCTTCGGCGAGCTCGTTCTCGGATTTCTCGAGCTGTCCAGCCAGCTCGACGACGGGCTGGAGACGCCGGTGCTCTCGGCCCAGATCAGCGACCTTGCTGGAGTCGCTGAAGGTGTCGGGATTCGAGAGCAACCGCTCGACCTCCGATGCTCGGGCCAATGCGGCGCCGAGCAGGTCGCGGAGGCTCAGGGCGTTAGCCCTCCTTCGTCTCCGACTCGGGCGCGGGCTTGGCCTCGCCCTTCGCCTGATACTTCTGACGGAAGCGTTCGACGCGGCCGGCAGTATCGAGCAAGCGCTGCTTGCCGGTATAGAACGGA
>JBKJMP010000348.1:0-3034 GCA_046596395.1 Gemmatimonadaceae bacterium | reverse complement strand
CTCGTGGCTCGGCACGGAGATGCGCGTGGGCGGTGAGCTGCGCGTCAGCCACCTGACGACGGATGCGTCCACGAGCCCGATTCCCGCGACGACGGTCGGTCGCGCCTTCGCCACGCTGACGGTCGAGCGCCCGTTCGAGCGTGGCCGGTTGGCCTTCTTCGGCGCGGGCGGCGCGGTTGGCGCGAACGACGCGGTTCCGCCACAGGAATGGCTCTACTTTGGCGGCACCATGAGCGCGCCCGGCTACCGGTTCCACGAGCTCGCTGCCCTCGCGGGCGCCACGGCACGATTGGAGTGGCGCACTCAGGTTCCAGCACCGTCACTCTCACTCGGCCGTTTCGGTCGCATACCGGGCCGCGCGACGCTCGCGCCGTTCGTGCAGGGCACCTATGCGCGCCGCGCGCGGGCAAACGATGTGGCGCATCCGGAGGGGATCTATCCGAGCGTCGGCGTGGCGGTGCAGCCCTTCTTCGATCTGCTGCGCATTCAGCTCGCGCGCGGCCTGCGGAATGGTGGATGGGCCTTCAGTCTCGACGTCTCGCGCGAATACTGGGGAATCCTGTAGCTGGGCGTTTTTGCGCCGCGCTGCGATAGGGTGATGGCGGTCCGCTGACGGCGCGTGTGTAACGTGAGCGCGTGACCGCCTCCCCTGTCTTCGAGCTTTCCCACGCGGACTTCACTCGCGTCGATCCCGCTGCCGTTGCGCTCCTCGAGGAGCGGTGGGCGCGTCGCCATCGAGTGGTCCCCATCGCGCTCGAGCGCGGCGCACTCGTCGTCGCGACCGCCAACCCGCTCGACCTCGATGCCGAGCGCGCGGTAGCATTTGCGACCGGTCATCGGGTGCGGTGGG
The DNA here is from genome assembly GCA_046596395.1 of Gemmatimonadaceae bacterium. Lineage (GTDB taxonomy): Bacteria > Gemmatimonadota > Gemmatimonadetes > Gemmatimonadales > Gemmatimonadaceae > AG11. The sequence continues at coordinate 2,184 of JBKJMP010000348.1, read as the reverse complement.
CGCTGGCGTCGCCGGACGAGCTGGCGCACCAGCTCGATCGCGTTTACGCCGAACCTTCACGTCGCGATCCCGTCGCGCCTCCGGTGGAAGTCCAGCACCTCGGCTTCGTCGCCGATGGTGCCACGCCGGACGCAGCAGACGTCGGCGCATCGATCATCAGGTTGGTGGATCAATTGCTTGCCGAGGCCATCAGTGCGGGCGCGAGTGACCTGCATCTGGAGCCGGAGGAGCAGGGCATCGCGGTTCGGCATCGCGTGGACGGCGTGATTCGGCAGGTGCGTACGCTGCCACGCTCCGCGGCGCCCTCGCTCGTGTCGCGTGTGAAGATCCTCTCCGGGCTCGACATCGCGGACCGGATGCGACCGCAGGACGGGCGGGCGCGGGTCGGCGTGTTCGGGACGGTCGTGGACCTGCGCGTCTCCACGCTCCCCGTTTCACACGGAGAGAAGATCGTGATTCGTGTGCTCGACGGCAGCGCGGGGCTGCGCACGCTGGAAGCTATCGGCTTCGCGACGGAAGACCTGCTCCGCATCCGGGCGTTGCTCGAGCAGCGCGAGGGGCTGCTCCTCGTCACCGGCCCTACCGGCTCCGGCAAGACGACCACACTGTATGCCGCGTTACGCGAGATCCAGTCGCGCGGCGTGAACGTGGTGACCGTCGAGGATCCCATCGAGTATCGCCTGCCCGGTATCGTGCAGGTCCAGGTACACGAGCGGGCCGGCCTCACGTTCGGGGCGGCGTTGCGCTCGATCGTTCGCCAGGACCCCGACGTCATTCTCGTTGGCGAGATCCGCGACCGCGAGACGGCCGAGATCGCGATCCAGGCGTCGCTCACGGGACATCTGGTGCTGTCCACCCTGCATACCAACGACGCCGCGAGTGCCGTGACCCGGTTGATCGACATCGGCGTGGCGAGCTACCAGATCGCGACCGCGGTGAAGGGCGTCATCGCGCAACGTCTCGTGCGTCGCGCCTGTCCGGAATGCCGCGCCTCGGGATGCAATGCATGTGATGGCGGCTATCGCGGCCGGCGCGCCATTGCCGAGATCCTGGTGAGCTCGCCCGGGTTCGAGCGCGCCGTGGCAGCGGGTGCCTCCCCGGAGACCCTCGCCGAGGCCGCGCGAGCGAGCGGGTGCAGTACGCTGTGGGAGTCCGGAATCGCGCTCGTGCGCAGCGGCGAGACTACGATGGAAGAGTTGCGCCGCGTTGCTGCTGCGCCTCCATCATTGGAAGCGCCTACATTGTCCCTTTCCGTTGCGCGAGTGCCTCCCAAACCGCCGACGTCTGCGATGGCTTCTGTGAACGTGGGCACGGTTGACGTCTACCTCGTCGCACTGGTCGATGGTGCGTGGACGGTCCTCGCACTCCAGCGTGGCCCGCACACCCGTTGTCCCGGCACGTGGGAAACCGTGCACGGGCACATCGAGCCCGGTGAGGAGCCGGAGGACGCCGCCGTCCGCGAAGTCCGCGAGGAAACAGGGCTCGGCGTAGACCGGCTGTACAACGTCACCGTGCAGCCATTCTACCTGCATCGCTCACACACCGTCGAGCTGGCCGTCGTCTTCGCCGCTTTCGTCGATCCCAAGGCACCGGTCACGCTGGGCGACGAGCATGCGCGCTACGAGTGGCTCCCCGGTACCGCGGCGCTCGAGCGGTTCTTCTGGCCGCGCGAGCGCGTTGCGCTCCAGGACATCATGCACCTCTTTCGATCCGGCGATGGTGGCGCGGCGGAAGACGTTCTCCGCGTTCGCTGACCGCGCTCAGCGCGGCTCGCGGTACTCCGATGTCCGCAGGACGGTGCCGGGCTCCGGCGCATTCGGCTTGACGCGCACGCTCTTCGCGGGAATGCCGACGTACACGTGATACGGACGTACGTCCTTCGTCGCCACCGCGTTCGCGCCGACCATGCCCTGTTCGCCCACGTGCACGCCAGCCAGTACCGTGGCGTGATACGTGATCCGCACCCCCGTCTCGAGGACGGTGAGCGCGTTCGTCACGTCGCGCTGGTCCACGATGCTGTGCGTGTGGCTGTAGATGTTCGCGTAGTCGCTGATGGACACGTTGTCCGCGAGCCGGAGGCCGCCGCGATCGTCCAGAAGCACGTTGCGGTGCACCACGACGTTGTCGCCCACGTCCATGTTGTAGCCGAATGAGAACTCCACGTTGTGGAACGCCTTGAAGTTC